>DATBQJ010000287.1:0-7925 GCA_036560885.1 Methylocella sp. | reverse complement strand
TGCACGGCGCGGGCTTTGGCCGCCTTATTAGCGGCCTCAACCTCGGCACGGGCCGGGGTGGGCGGTTTGGCGGGCTCGATCGGAGCCAGGTCAAGAGCATCGATAACGGAAGGGCGGTGTTTCGCCATGCTCATTTGCCTTTCATCCTGCGGTTGATGTTTTGCCAAAGCAGGCGCGCTTCGTCGGCGGCTTTGCCGTGCGGCGCATATTCCGTGACGCCCTGCCCGGCCGCGAGCGCATCCTGAAAATCGGCGCGTTGCGTCACCTTGGGCTCAAGAAGCGCGCCCAGAAGGGAAAGTCCCTCGGCGGCCTCGGCGGCCCGCCCCCCGCGCGGAGTCGGGGGGCACTGGTTGAGAATGAAGGCAAAGGGACTTTTGAGGCTCATTAGCGCCTGGATCGTCGGCTTGGTCGCTCTAATGTCGAGGCGGGTCGGTCGCGTCGGGATAAGGCACAGATCGGCGGCCTTAATGGCCAGATTGGTCGCCGTGCTTACGATTCCCGCGCAATCCAAAATGGCCAGCGTGAAGCCCTGTTTTTCGAGAGCGGCGAGAACCTGCGGGAGCTGTGCCACCTTGTCGGCGGGGAGCGCGTCCACGGTAGGCGCGTCGGCTTCGCGGTCATGACCCCATGCGGCGAGCGAACCCTGCGGATCGAGGTCTAGCGCTATAACCCTTTCGCCCGTCTCCATCGCGGCGACGGCAATGGTGGCGGCGATTGTGGTTTTCCCCGCGCCGCCTTTTTGGGTGACAAGAGCAAGTGTTCGCATGATCGTGCGATAGCAGGAGAGCGTTAACGCATCGTAGCCGTGTCGTGCTTTCAAACTATAGCACTATGATGCTATCACAAGGGGAGTTTTTGGAAGCCGTATCGCGCGAGGGGGTAGCCGGCGAAAATGTTGGTATAAAAGTTGGTATCTCTCGCCGCGCCGCGATTTGCTATCAAGCAATATCAATGTGTTACGCCTTCAATTCGATTCCACGTAGATCACATTGAAGGACGAAACACGAAAATATAAGAAAAACAATGCTCTAGGCGAAACCACAAAAATGCGCCCAGAACACTTTTGAACGCGCCGCCGCTCTCATGCCCGCCGGTAGGTTTTGCGGGTCTATAAAAAGGGCGGCGCGGATTTTCCGTAAGCGCAAAAGTAGCACAACATTTCTGTTGACTTCGTGGTGCGCAACAGAAATGTTGTGTTCATGAATAGCGCCCAAGCCAACTGGCCAAGAAAGGCGCGACATTCGCCCCGGGCAAGGGCGGTCATCTGATCGTGACGCTAAACGGCAAGCGGTCGATTTTGCCGCAGCACGGCGGATCGAAAGAGATAGGCAAGGGCCTTTGGCAAGCGATTCTCAAGCAACTCGGGATTAAGGAATAGGACATGCGCTACGCTGTCACACTCGCTCCGGACGACAACGGGACCATTCTCGTAACCGTCCCGGATATTCCCGAGGCGGTCACTTTTGGCGAGGATCGCGACGACGCGCTGGCGAGGGCCGTCGACGCAATCGAGACGGCCATAATGGGCACGATGGCCGCCCGCGAAGACGTGCCAGCTCCGCAAGCCGTGGGCGCTGATTACGTCGCGCTGCCCGCTTTGTCATCGGCCAAAATCGAACTGTATCAGGCCATGCGGGCGGATGGCGTCGGCAAGGCCGCGCTTGCAAAGCGTCTCGGCGTCGCATTGCCGCAAATAGATCGGCTGATAGACCTGAAACACAGCTCCCACCTCGATGCGATTGAGCGCGCATTCTTGGCGCTTGGCAGGTCAATGACCATTGTCGTCAAAGCAGCGGCCTAAGCGCCCGAGGCGATTCGACGCCGCCGCTCCGTCAGAAGGCGTTCAAGCCCGCTGGTGCCAATCCCTGCCGCATTTAGTCAACGACAACTAGTCGGCACACTCCTTTTCACCTAACATAATCAGTTCTCGTCCCGTCAAGGTGTTCTCAGGATCAAATTCAGTATTGTCAAGCATATGGTGTAAGAGGATTTTATGTCGCACCTGCGGAGGGTATGATCGGAGTAATGTTTCATTGCCGCCTACCGATACGAAAGAACGTTCTTCCCCCTCGAGGACGGCTTTGGCAGTTGCCGAATGAAACCACAGAATTGCATTGGGTCTTACGCATTTATACTTCGCTGCCAATTTAATCGTGCAGGCCGACTCGCAAGTCCCTTCGATTACGACTAAAGTTCTGGCCTCATTCGCCGCAGCTACCGCAGCGACATACCTCTCTACGTCTCCGCCACGATCTAGCGGCGAGGGACCGAAAAATTTTGACCAGACCGTCACTTCATTATGCGATGATGCCAATGACGATGTTGCCAAAACGCAAAGAGGCGCTACGGCGAAGAAACATTCGGTCAATTTCGGCTTTAAAGTGCGATGCAGTTTAATTTTGAAAAATGATCGCATGGCCAGCAATATCTCCGCTGCGTCGGTGTTGACTAGCCGCATGACTCTTACACCCGGAACCGGTCAGTGGCACGGTCATTATTGACACCAAAAACATTCGCCACAGCACCCACAGCATTTTGTATCTCTCTGATTATTCAATCACAGCTACGATAACGCGGCATTCCCCAGATGACTGGCGGCCACACAGAAAACGATGGCCCATTTTGAAATTTCCGACAAGGCAAAAGAAGTTTGTAAAATATCTAAACGGTCGTATAGTCGTTTACATGACAGGAAACGACACAAAGGGCCGCGCTATGACAAAACCGCTAATCGCCTATTTCCGGGTTAGCACTCGCGAACAAGGGCGCTCCGGTCTCGGTCTCGACGCGCAGCGCGCCGCAATCGCTCGGTTCGCCCTGGCCGAGGGCTTCGAGGTCGTTGGCGAGTTCGTCGAAGTTGAAACCGGCAAAGGCGCCGACGCCCTAGAGCGCCGTCCGCAGCTCGCCGCCGCGCTGGCCGAGGCCCGCCGGCACGGGAAATCCTGTTCGGTCGCCGTTGCGAAGCTCGATCGGCTCTCCCGCGATGTTCATTTCATTTCCGGGCTCATGACTCACCGCGTCCCGTTTCTCGTTGCCGAGTTGGGCGCGGACGTGGAGCCTTTTATGCTTCACCTTCACGCGGCGCTCGCCGAGCGGGAGCGCAAGCTGATTAGCGAGCGCACAAAGGCCGCGTTGGCCGCCGCCACGGCTCGCGGCCAGACGCTCGGCAACCCGCGCCTTGCCGACGCTCGCGCGCTCGCCAACGCTCGCCACAGCGCCGGGGCCGAGGCATTCGCCGTTACCGTCGCGCCTGCTATTCGAGCGGCTCAGGCCGCTGGCGCAAAGACCTTGCGGGAGATCGCCGCCGCCTTGAATGGGCGCGGCGTCACCACAGCTCGCGGTAACCGGTGGGAAGCGCAGACGGTGGCGAACGTGCTGCGGCGTATCGGATAAGCAGAGGCGGTAAAAATGAACGAATTAGACAACCAATCATACTGGCAAATTGCCTTCATAATATTTGTAGCTTGGCTACTTTATGGGGCCTTTCGTAAAAAAAAGCAGTGATTACTATGTTATTCAACGTCTATATTTTGACAGGCTTGATAAGACCCCATGGGGCCGTGGCGATTTATTTAGTTCCTACTACCACGGGTTTGACGACTATCTCACCGCCAAGGCGGCTTTCGATAACTACGAAAGTGCGGACTGGTGGTCAGTGGGCGAAGCCGAACATAGCCTCTTCATGGTGTCGGCCAAAACAAAATGGCATGCGGTCTTCCTTCTCGAGAAATCCAAGGCTCACGGGTTTCTACTCCACGAGACGCCTTACGGAGAAATTCTGAAGGGTCGGAAAGCGTGGGAAGAACATTTACGGATGAAGGCTGAGGAAGCTGCAAGATTACCCGATGAACACGACGAATAATTTCCGTTACGGCGCCGCTGCCGGGAATTGCCGGGAATTGACGTGGCTATTGCCAGAATCGGCAATCCGCGCCACGCTGGCCGATGCGCGCGCAAGTGATTTGCGCGCGTCGCTATCGTGGAGAAACGAAGCCCAAAAACACGAAAACCGCCCGGAAAGGGCGGCTCTCTGTCCAGCGTGAGGAACGCCGGGGAAATCATCGTCTCGCAACATGATCTTCCCAAACCTCACGCTCTTGGTCAAGCGGGAATCTCATTTCCGCTAATGCGGACGGCTGCGCCCATTCCTTCGGCGGGTCTTAACGATCCGAAGGAAGTCGCATGTCTATCGTTGCTCAATTCCACGCCGCCGCCGCCGCAGCTAACAGTTACGCCTCGCTCGATAACGTCTCTCGGCTGCTTTGGGCCGCTCATGCCGCTGGTCAGATACCAGACACCGCCGCTCAGGCCGCAGCCGAGGCGCTACAGACGCGCAAGGCTGCTCTCGCCGCCCGAAGCTACCCAAGCCCACAAAAGCGCATCCACGCCGCTCCCAAGGCCATTAGGCCGCGTTCGACGGACAGGGGTAAGTCTATCGCCCGCCGCCGCGCCGTCGCCATGTCTGGCGCCATGCCGAGCAAGATCGCCGCATCCTTCACCTTGGGCGAAACTGCAGCGCTCTCGGTTATCGCCCGCGAGGTCCAGCGCCAAGGCCGGTGCGGGCTTCCGATAGACGCCATTGCAGCGATGGCCGGCATATGCCGAAGGACAGCGCAAAATGCCGTCCGGCGAGCCGAAAGGTTAGGACTAGTCCTAGTCGAAGCGCGTCCGCGTCCCGGCCAGAAAAGCTTAACCAACCTGATCGAGGTCATCTCGCCGGAATGGATTAGCTGGCTCCGGCTTGGCGAGGATAGGATGCAAAAAGTTGCATCCCACGGATATAATTTATTAATTCATGAAAAAAACCGTGGATTTCTTCGAGATCGCCCCTTGCGAAGCGGGACGCTCAGGGGCAGAATCAGTCATCAAGAGGTCGAAAATGCAAAACGAGACGATGCAACCGGAAATTATCGCCGCATATACCGTGACTGAGGCGGCAAAGGCTCTCCGAATATCTGCGCGAACTGTCGCGCGACTTGTCGCCAGCCGGGAAATATCCTCGGTTCGTATCGGGCGGTCACGGCGCATCCGGCCATCGGCTATTCGCGAATATCTGCAAGCCAACGAAATCGTGCGTAGGTGAGCGAGATTTACGAGCACGATCAGACACGTGGAGTCGGTAGCGGTCGCTCAAAGTCATGTGCGACGTCTACCGGTGAAGTGCTCACACGGGAGCGTGTCGGAAAGAGCAAAATAGGCTGTCAGAAACAATGGCTTATGCAAAAATAACGGCTCGTCCGGAAAACAGACGGTCTATATTCGTTAAACATGTCGCCGTTATCAGCACGCCGCCAAAGAAAACAAAATCAGCGAGGCGCGGGGCCAAGCACAGCGGTTGGCCCGAAACGTGCTATCTCGATCATGCCGAGTTCAAGCAAGCGAAGTCCAACGCCCACATGATCTGCAATGCGGGATATCGCTGGTCGATCTTCGTTTCGCTCGTGCCACCGGATCATCTGCCCGACGCCGACAAGTTAAGGTGGATCAGGCGGAAGCTGGGACGGCTTGGTCAGGCGCTTGAGCGCCGGGGTCAACCGTATATCAGCCAGACGACGCTCGAAAAAAAGCGCGGCGGAAAACTTCACGGCCATGCGTTGATCTTCGTGCTGAAGGAAAACTTCGACATGATCGAGCGCCACGCCGACAAGTTCGAGCGCGTTGCAAGCAAAAAGCTCGGCGGCGAAATCTCCGTTGAATTTCATGCGGAAGTCATCGGCGCGACGCCGGACGATTTGCGAAATGTCATCCTCTATTCACTTAAGCAGCACCTGTTCGCCGGCGAATTTGAGAAAGCGCGCAAGTTCTGGATCGCGAAGGGCGATCCGATCAAAGGGTCTCGCCTGAGCTATTCAAAAACGGCGCTCGCGATCCTTGCCAAAGAGAAGGCGAAACTACCCGGCGCCGCCGACAACGCGCCACGGGACGCCGCAGCCGTGCCGATGGCTCACAGCTTCGGAATGAAACAACCGCACTTCAACAATGTGAAGCACGGTCGAGACAAATTCGGGCCTTGGGCTCACCGTCGCGCTCTCGAATTTCTCAGGCTTGCCGCCTAATGCGCTCCACTGCTCGATCTCGCGCTGAATACGAGGCGAATACGCAGCCGGTCGAGGGCTGGCGAGAGGGAAGGCTTGAAATTCGCGGCATTGACGGAAAAACAAACACATTTTCAAAACATTTCAAAGCGGGAGCGAGGGAAGGAAATGAAAGCTTTTGAGAACAGGCAGGCTGAGGCAATTAGGCCGTTCGCAACGTCAGTAAACCGACGATTCCTGACACATGAAGGCGCTCAACGCATAGAAAAACGGGACGTGTCAGGAAATGCTTTCGTGTTCGGTTTTCTGACAGACTAGCAAAGGATAGCAAATGCGCGGGGCGTCACCAGGTGAGCGTCGCGGCGGTCGCCAGCGTGGCGTCAAAAACCGGCGCACAGATCGGCGGATCGCGCCAAGCTTCATCACAGGCCGGCGTATCCTATGGATATAGGCACCTCTCCGGTGTTTTGCCCCATAAACGCCATTATTCCCGCGCTGTTATGCCAACGCTTCTTGTTCGTCGGAGTTGGTAACAAGACGCGTTCCGTTTGTAGAAAGACACTGCCATGAATCGCAAATTAGCTATCGGCGTGATGACCCTTGGTCTTACCCTGTTTCTCATGCCAAAAATTTCCTTGGCTGCCGAAAATGACAAGATTTTTCAAACAGATGATAAGATCTATCAAATAGATCGTGGTAACAAGGAAAACAAGGAAAAAGACGCCAAGAATGAAGAGCATGGTCGCTGCCACGACATCAGAGATTCCGGGGATGAGCACTGCAAGCCCCGGCCTATATCGGGTGGAGCTAAGCCGTATTGAGAGTCCAAAGTTAAGGTAGAATCGATCATTCCGCAGCAAACCATTGGCGGGACGCAAGGGAAGAGCCTGCCCCCAAAACCGCATACGCATCTCCATTACTGCAATGTTCTCGCTCCATATTCCTCTCAACTTTTAATGAGCGCAAGCGCACTGCGCGATCTATCCGATAAGCACAGGGGAACACCAGCATCCGCAACTCCTGCGCGTGGCATAGTGACGCGCGGAAGTGCGTTTTCCGCAATCTGGCCGAGGCGAATGCAGCACAGAAAGCGAGTTCCCCCTCGTGCCATCCTTCTGTCATTGTCTTTAGGCAACCCTTGCCACCTGTGCCTACTCACCCCCATAAATGCCAGCAACCCGTTTCAGGTAAGTTTCCGCTACACGCGCGAGCGGCATTGAAAAACAATCAACGCAATTCAATGCACGGCTGAAGGGTTTTGAGGGGTTTTGCCACCAAGTGCGCGCACGCGCGCGAGGGATTTTTGTCGCTCCCTAAAAAGGCGCGGGTAATTAGGTAAGCTTTCCTACTCGCATCCCCATGACGACATTTGATAGCATTTGGCATGTCGGGCAGAACGGGCCGCTTTTTGAAATTAAGCCGCTCACGCGCGCGAGGCAAAGTTTCAGCAAGTTGCCACGAAACTTTCCACCCCCGCGCAAGAGCGGAATTGAAAAAACAATCAATGCAATTCAAAGGTCGGCTCAACCCGCCCGGCGTTGCCAGGAAGCGAGCTGTGGCACGCGAAGCATCATGGCGCCTTAGCACTACGATGCTGTCGTGCTTTTGCGGGCGCTCTCGCTATGGCCTCGGGCCGCAATCGCCAAGTCGACGCCCTCCATGATTACATCGTGGATTTTTTTGCGCTCATGAAATGCAATTTCCCGCAGGCGGTCATAGGCGACGCGCGGGATATAGACGCTGGTGTGCTGCACGGCGCGGGCTTTGGCCGCCTTATTAGCGGCCTCAACCTCGGCACGGGCCGGGGTGGGCGGTTTGGCGGGCTCGATCGGAGCCAGGTCAAGAGCATCGATAACGGAAGGGCGGTGTTTCGCCATGCTCATTTGCCTT
>DATBQJ010000286.1:0-10276 GCA_036560885.1 Methylocella sp. | reverse complement strand
GCGGTCAGGATGATCGGCTTCCGCGGTTAGGCATCGCAGGACAACATCATTGCCTTGAAGCGGAAGCGGGCCACGCCGCAGTCGCCCGAGCGAAACACTGCAAGACGAGGATCCATCCATTCTCGGCATTGAAGATCGAATGCATTTTCTCGCCCATTTCGCCGTAGCGATCGAGATGACGGTGCGTAAGTTGAACTCTTGTGCTCTCTGGCCCCTCTTCGATGAAAAGTAGCTCAACCTCGGTGCAAGGATTGGCAATTTGCTTGCAGTCGTAATTGACCTGCCACGCGAGGATGAGCCTGTGCGGCGGGTCCCAAACAAGAACCCTGCCCCACTCATATACCGTTCCGTCGACCGCCCGTTCAAACCAGCGGCCGCCGACAAACGGCTCAAGGACGGCGGTCTCAGGTGTCGAGGGGCCCATATGGTGAGTCGCAAGAGGCCACCATCGCCCATGACCTTGTGTGAACACGGCAAAAGCGGCGGCCGGGTGTGTATTTACTCGGACCTGCTTTCTGACTGCTAGTTCCCCCGGCATTGGTTTCATGGGTTGATGCGCTTGCAGTGCCGAAGGAAGCAAGCGGATTGGCGTTGCAGGAGGTTGGGATCGCGGGCGGGGCATGGGTTGAGCGCCTCTGGGCGACGACATCATCCGTTGCCTCCATGCGTCGTCGTTGCTCAGTCCAGCGCCCCCCAAGGTTAGTGACGCCAAGTCGCGTGGGTTAAGAGTTGAGGCGTGGCTACGCCTCTGGCGGCGACTCCACGCGAAGTATGCCATGGCAGTAAGGATGACGGCGGCGAAACCTGCTAAGGCTTGGCGGGCTGGCGCGTGCGCGGCGGCGATGAGCGAGAGTAGCGGTCGAAGGTTGTCACGCGCTGCAGTTGGAACAGGAACGCTCATATCTGTCTGGTGGTCGGCAACCAGGTTTTGCGGCCCGCCCGGTACTCTTTCGATAGTTGAGGTTTCGCGCTCCGCAACCGCAACGGGCGCCGCATCGTGACGGGCGCCGCCTTTGAGGTATTGAGCGTCTCTGTTGCACCAGCGGACAGAGGCTGTTGCTCACCTTCTCGGGCTCGCGACAGCTCTGCCTGCGCAGTGCCGCCCATGATTTCAGGAGCTATGCTGGTCTCCAGGCCCCGTGCAGCTTCAGTCGCCCCTGTCGTCATCGCCGGGGGCGCCTGCGCCTTCGGTGGGCTCTGGGCGGCAACAGGGACTTGACACTATCGTCGGGTGCAGGGGAGCTGGAGGTTTCTTCGCGGCGATGGGGGCTGGTGATGCGGCGATGAATTTGGCGCCAGTTCCCATTACGGGCGCGAAGCCTGGGGGAAAATCGATCACGGACTGCGCACAGCGCCAATCGTTGAGAGGACGGAGGTAGCGAGGCTGGAAGCCACCGTTCCACCATCGTCTGGCGGGGCACGGCAAATTTGGTGTGCCCGCCCACCATGGTGCCATCCGTACATGCATCTGGCCATTGCCGACCCAGGCAAGTCCGTTTGTTCTCCGGTCGGACACGGCGGCGACGAGGGCCTGCCAGGATGCCCTTGCCCCGCCGCAGTCGAGATCGAACCGGTGCAACATCCAGCTTCGACACCGGCCGGGATTGATGGGAGAGCAAGCAAAAAAATGTTGACGCTCGTGTGTGCCATAGATTCGGTACGATCGGTCAGCCGATGGAAGGAGTTCGACGTGCCCCCCCAAGACCTTGCATGAGTAAGGTATGACGAGCAGTTCTTCCGCTGCGGGAGAGCGGCTCAGCGGAACTAACATCGCGATGCTGCCGAAGAGGGGAATTGCATTCGAAAATCGCGCGTTAGCCCACAAGGTTCAACTCCAGATCACTTAGACACGCCGGTGCGTCAAGAGATCGGCCCGTAAAGCCGGTGTCGATTGTTCACGCCAAAAGTCCCTGCATTGGCTTCGCGCCTGCGGATTCGGGAAACACCTTTTCTCCGAGTATGGTGGCCGAAAGACCGAGCTGGTCGGCCAGGAGGCCCTTGAGAACGGCGCGCAGATCGGTTGTAGGTTTGAGGTCGCGACCTTCATAGAGCTGCCCATCTTTGAGCCCAGGCCAATTCGCGATAATACGGCCGCCTTTTACCGCGCCGCCGGCGAGAAATGCGACCGTTCCCGTCCCGTGATCGGTGCCCGTCGTGCCGTTAATGCGGGCCGTGCGGCCAAACTCCGTGATGGCGACAACCGATGTCTCCTTCCAGCGTGGGCCTAATCCGCTCTCGAAAGCTTCGAAAGCCCCATCCAGTCCGCCAAGAAGTTGGGCAAGCCTCCCCGTCGCACCACCCTCGTTCACGTGCGTGTCCCAACCATCGAAAGCAAGCGCTGCAACGCGGGGACCATCATCCGCCGCGATGATTTTCGCGGCACCTTCGGCTGCGAGCCGCATGCCCGTAGCGGAGTTTGGTCCTTTCCTCTGGCCTCCGACGTTCACCAATCCATCCCGCTCGGCCATCTTCTCGGTCTCGATGCCTTTCGCCAATGCCGCCTCAAGCACCGGATCGCTATGCGCGTAAAGATCCACCACGCGCGTTGCGAGGTCGTCCGAGGCCGTTGCCATATGCTGGGGCGACCATCCAAGGACAGGCGCGGCCCCACGAATGATCAGCGGAGTGGATGGGCCGACGGCAAGGCCGCCCTTCATCGCGACGCGATCGCCTTTCGGCAGAGCTTCAAGTGCGCGGTTGAGCCACCCTGACTCGACAGAACCCGGTCTCGGATAGCCACTTTCAAGCACATCCTGCCCATCGAAATGCGACCGCTCCCGGTAAGCCGTCGCCGTGGCATGAACGATTGCGGCGTGTCCTTCCCTGTACAGGCGCCCAAAGGTCGGCATAGCGGGGTTGAGCGCGAAGAAGCCGTCGAGAGGGATCGCGGGATGGTCGCCGACGAGCGAAAGCGCGAGTTGTCCATGTAAGGCCGCGTAGGCAGGTTCGCCGATGGGAGCAACCGCAGAAAGGCCATCCAGGGCACCGCGAAGGATCAGCACAATGAGCCGCGGATCACGTTGGTTCGAGGCCGACGCCAATTTGGGGAGGTGAGCCCAGGCGAACAACGCTCCCCCCGTTATGAGAACCGCTCGCCGCGAAGGGCTTGGAACTTCGCACAGGCAGGTCATGATCCTACCTCCGTTGGAACTCTGGTGACATGAACAGCATTGCCAGGCCTTGCTGGCGCGACTCGGCTCGCGCAACCGCTTGTCGCGTCTCTGTCGAGGCAGCCTCACCTGCAACCGTGTCGAGCAGTTCGGACGGGTTGATTAGATTTTTTAGGCGTGCAGCCATAGCTGCGGACGCGTCGAGTCTCGATTTCATCCCCTCTGGAGAGGCCCAGGCGTCAACCGTATCGGGCCAGCCGTTGGGGCCCGGCGGTTGCCATAGCGGCATTCCCATCGCGGCGAGCGGTCCGAGGATCGGACCTGGGTCGTCCGGCATTCGATCGATGGCGCGGAGTGCGGCCATCATGAACTCTTCTGGCGTGCGCATTTTCGACAGGGGGGCTGTCCAGGCCTCATCCGAATCGACCAGCGCTATCGTGACGCTCTTGAGATCACCATCTGTGTCGCGGAACGCCGTCGCCAATCTTGCCACCAGGCTCCCTGGTGGGTTGTCGGCAACGAAGTGTCGAGCGAGCTTGCGCGCGATGTGCTGCGCCGTCGCCGGATGGCGCGCCAGATCCGACAGCGCGGTTTCGCCCTGTTCCATGCCACCGGCCGGGTAGACTTTGCCCATCAGCGCCTGATCACCCGGCTCGTGCGCATTTCCGAAAAACACAAACGTCCCCGGCTCTGCGAGCCGCCCTTCGCCTCCCGCAAACGTCCAACCGGTGAGAATGCGGGCAAGCGAGGTCACGTCCGCTTGCGTGTATCCGCCGTCGACACCGAGCGTGTGGAGCTCAAGAATTTCACGCGCCAGATTCTCATTGAGACCGCGCTTGCGGTTCTGGCCGGCCTTAGAATTTGGTCCGAACGACTGAGCATTGTCGAGGTAGAACAACATTGCGGGATGCTGTTCAACGGCCTTCAGCATGTCTGCAAAGCGGTCGAGCACGTGGGGCCTGATGGCCTCGCGCTCGAAGCTGCCTGCGATAGCGCGCACATTCGGACCTTTGGCTACCGACACGCAGAAATGGTTCGACCAAAAATGCACCAGCCGTTCAGCAAAGCCCACATCCGCGTGGGCTGCACACCGGAAGCGCGCCATGGCGTCGGCTCTGAGGAATTTCTGCGCAATCGGCGGCTCGGCCGGTTTCGGCACACCGGTCGGCGCTGGCGAACCGGCCGTTGCCATGCTTTGGCTGCCGGTTGCTCCCATCGTCTCATCCGAACTAGGCGCGTCCACTTTGCCAGCCGCAAGACGGTGAGCATCATCGGTAGAGACCGATGTCACCGCGGCGCCAGGGGTCTTCCCTGCCACAACGTTCTCGCGTTCCATTTTCTTTTGCTGCTGCTCGATAAAGACGGCCTGCAGCGCAATTTTGGTTGGCGGCAGCGTCGAGGCATTGAGCTGCGTGATCGCGGGCTGCTGAAGTTCCGCTTTGAGGAACCCGCGCGGATCGGAGGCAGCTCGTGCCAGGTCGAAGGCGCCGCCGCGAGCACCGAACGCGAAGCGATTCAGCGCCACAAAAGCACCCTTGGGATCTGGTCCGATTGCCATAAAGTTCTGTCTCTCTTCTGCCCCTCAGTTCGCGTCGCCAAGTCTCAACGAGCGGCACGCTTGAGGTCCGTCTTTGCCATGGGCGATTGAAACGTCTGGCTTGAGCCAAGGCCGGCATTCACGGCGGCCCAAAGCCGGATGCAAACAGATCGCTTCCGGGGTGCCAAAGGTTCCGGCGTCAAATCGGTTCCCGATCCCTGCCGAGCGGTCCACCATTGCAGCGGAGCGCGGTTCTCGCCGCTGCCCCGAAACCATGGAAACGTGCGCGTAAAATGCCGGGCTCATTTGAGACCACGCGGCGGGTAATAAGGCGCGTTATTGTAGGAATAGTGTGGACGGGGATAGGGCGGGTAGGGAGCATAGAGGCCGGAGTAATAAGGCCGATAGTAGGCGGAATAATAGTATGGGTATCCATAACCATAAAAGTAGGGCCTGCCGACCCAGGGGCCGCCACCCCACCACCGGCGGTGCCAGCCGCAATTCCAGCAGCCGCCGCCGCGCCACCCTCCCCAACCTCCGCGCCAATGTGCGAGCGTAACGGCGCTAGCGTGGCCTCTGACAGATGTCGGTGTTACTGTCAGAGCTTCGGACTGTTGTCCGCTCTGCGCGACCAGGAGCCCGGCTGCGAGCGCCGAAACTAAGATGATCTTTGGAACCATGGTTTACCTCCTGTGCTAATCCGGCGTGATCTTGAAGTCTTTGCCGACTTATCCGTTTTTCTCAGGCTTCTTTGGCCCCTGCGGATGAGAATGCTGGTTGACCGCGCGCACCGGGGGACCATGAGCGCCAGGATGAGGACCCTTCCCGGCATTGGCCTTCGTCGCGAACGCGTTCCCCGGAGGATTCGAAGTCTTGCGTTCGGTGCGATGCACCGCATCCAGTTTGGGAGGGCTGACTGAACTCGTAGAAAGCGCTGCCTTGTTCGCAGCGTTCAGCCCTTTCGTTGCGTTAAGTGAACCGGTCCCAAGTGCGGCCTTGTTCGTCGCATTCAGCCCTTTCGGGGTGACGACGCCGGCGCCCGTGAACACGCCCGGTTTGGCGGTTGCGGCTATCGCCGAGGTGCCATGGTTGACCGATGCGAAGAGAGCGCGATTGGTGCTGGCCGCATGCTCATGCTGCGTCTGCAGGGTTGTCGGCGCCGTGTGGGGTTCTTTGGACCAGGCCATTTCCTGGGCCGTTGGTTGAGCTTTTATTCCGCCGTTGCCGCCATTAAAACTAACGTTGTTGACCGTCGTATTGTTGATGACGGTCTTGTTGTAGACGTTGGTGACCACCGTCGTGTTCACGTGGGTGACGGCGGTATTGTAAAAAAAGGCGCCGTGGTTCCAGTAGCCTCCCGCGTAGCCTATGCCGACGTAACCGCAGCCGTAATTGATGCCGCCGTAATAGCCGACATGTGGCCCCCAATACCCGGCGTGCCAAAGGTAGATACCATCACTCCAGCCCCAATAGCCGGGCGTCCACAGCACGCCAGGTCTTGGCGCGAGCACCCATGTTCCTGGGACCCAGTAGTAATCGTCGTCGCCGTAAGCCCAGTAGCCGGGTGCCCAGATGTAGTTAGGACCAGGAAGGGGCGGCTGCACATAGACCGGTAGAATCGGCGGGGCGACCGTGATTGACAGTCCGATTGAGACGCCCGCATATGACGCGGACGGACAGAACGACGCCAAGCCACAGGCTAGGAATGTCACGAGAGATCGAAAGCGGCGCATTGATCGATACCTGTTACGATTGTCGGTGGAATTCATCTAGCGCTCGTACCAACTCTGCTTTCCTGTTTGGCGCGAGCAAACCCAGATCCCGGTCCGTCTAGGTGCCTGGGTTCGCTTCGCCAACGCGGGCACCTATTGACCAATCTGCCCGCTGACCTTGTTTTCCTGCTGGTTCAGGACTCCCTGCTCAGCTTTAGTAATGTGGCCCCCATTCTGGCTCGCCATGTCACGCTCTTCCTGACGGATCTGGTGATCCTCACGATGTAGGGCGTGCGCCTGCCCCTTAGAGATCTCGCCTTCCTTCAACTCGGTATTGATGCGCCTGTTTTGGTTCTGGAGACGATCATTCACCTGCTCTCGGCGGGGATGATTCTGTCCCCACCTGCCTCCGGCCATCGCACTGGTGGCCATAGTCGTCGCAAGTGCGGCTGTGAGAACGGCGGAAATCGATCTGTGCATGTGTTGGCTCCCTTCAAAGCTTACGAGTGTGCCCACCGATAATGATCGTACGTGGGAAAAACACCCACGGCAATACGATTCTTTAAAATTGACAAATTTATGGCCTTAAGTGAAAACATCCCACGCTGGATCGGAAGGCAAGGAGGACCGACACAGAAAATGACCAAGCCGGCCATCACGATACCGTCAGGTGAGCCGCCGCCTGCATTGACCCGGGCCATAGCGCGAATCCTGCGCCCGCTGCTGCGGGTGCTCATTGCCCAGGGGATCACTTTTCCTGTCCTGTCGCGGCTCTTGAAGGAGCTCTACGTCGAAGTCGCGGAGGCCTCCTTCCCTGTACCGGGACAGATGCAAACGGACAGCCGGATCAACCTGTTGACAGGTGTCCATCGCAAGGACGTCAGGGTTCTGCGTGGTCGTGGACGCGAGGACGATCTTCCTTCGCCGGTCGTCTCCCGCAATGCCCAGATGATCGCGATTTGGGCAGGGGCGCCCGATTTTCTCGACGCACGCGGCCGTCCGCGCGCGCTGCCGCGAACCGGCGAACGGCCGTCCTTCGAAAGCCTTGTCGAAACTATCAGCAAAGACATTCGCCCTCGTGTCGTGCTTGATGAATGGCAGCGGCTTGGACTGGTGGGCATCGACGAGAAAGGGCTTATCCAACTCAATAGCGCAGCGTTCGTGCCGCGCGAGGATTTTGCCGATCTCGCCTACTATTTCGGACGCAATCTGCGCGATCACATTGCTGCCAGCAGCCATAACCTCTTGGGCAGCACCCCGCCCATGCTCGAGCGTGCGGTCTATTACGAGAAGTTGACGCCCCAATCGATCGACGAGTTAGCGACCTATGCCCGCGAACTCGGCGCGGAAACATTGGTGGCAGTGAATAAAAGAGCGTTTGATCTCAGCCAACGGGACGCGGCGGCGGCCGATGCATCACAACGAATGACGTTCGGGGTCTATTTCTTTTCCGCGGCGGACGATCCGCAAGATGCCGGGGAATGATCGATGACCGGGTCCGGCAAAGATGTCACCCGAGTTAGCCTATCGCTTTTCATGTCCCTCGCGTTTCTTGCGGTGACTTCGGGTACGATCGCGCAAACGCGATCGAATGATCCCGGCATTGGCGGAACGGGATATCAACCAGGCGAAGGCAATGGCATAGGCGGGACCGGGCAGCCTTTTGGTCGTAGCCCTGGCATTGGCGGAACGGGGATCATCGGAACGATCACCGGATTTGGCAGCATTCTCGTCAACGGCTTTGAAATCGATTACGCGCCGGATCAGTTGGTCAGCTCCGACGAAGGTACTTCGTTGCATCCCGATGCTCTTCGCATTGGGCAAGTCGTCGAAGTCGAGGCGGACGGTGATGGTCAACGGGTCAGAGCGCGAAGCATTGCCGTTCGGCATGAAGTAGCCGGTCGCATCGAATCCATCGATCGCGAGTCAGGGAGCCTTGTCGTTTTGGGGCAAACCGTGTCAGCGGACAAAGGGATCGTTGCAGACCAGAAGGGGCCAGGGTCTCGCTCGCTGTCCGATCTCGCCGTCGGAGATAGCATTGATGTAAGCGGTCTCAGACGCGACGATGGGGTCATCGTCGCTTCGCGAGTCGACAGGCTTGCGACCGGCAGATCGGCCCTGATCAGAGGAACGGTCACCGCGGTAGATGATGCGGGCTTCACTGTTGGCCAACTTCGCGTCACGGCCCCGCCCAATCACCAGCTCACAAGACCGGTGGTGGGCGCCGAGGTGGCAGTTATGGGCGCGATGGCTCAGGGAAGCTTTAGCCCGCGCCGCATCGAAATCGCACCCCGAGCGCCTTTTGCAGGGCGCATCAAGCGGCTCTCGGTAGAGGGCTATGTCGGTCATGGGCGAAGCGGTGCGCTGTCTGTTGGCGGAGTTGTACTTGGCGGAGCGAAGGGCGGCGCCCAGGCGCAATTCGGTAATCGGGTCATCATCAACGGTGGCATGGACGAACATCGGCACCTGATACCAACGACCGTTCGGCCGTCTCACGTTAATCTGCAGCGCAGAAACGGGCCTGGCGATATGAATCCGCCTGCCAGGCAACTCCCAAGTTTTCAGAATCGTCCGTCAAATCGCCAAGTCGCGCCCGGCTCGGAACCACGCCGTCAGGTCGGTCCGCCCTGGAGACCGCACCAGGGATGGCGTTGGAAACCTAATCGCCCGCACGGGCGGGTGTGGCGGTGAGCCGATTTTCCACGTTGGCCGTTCAAAGTTAGGCGCCGCGCACGATCCCATCTGGGATCGTTGCCTACCAGTGCGTTCACGCCCCTTCCAGGACGCAGGGCGTTTGAGCCGCCGGCGCCACGCCAATTCGAGCGGCCGTACCGCTGAGGCGTGGCTCGCGCTGCATGCCCAGTTCTGCTCTTGGCCCTTGTCGGACCTAGCGTGTGTGGGCGCCGCATGTCCGCTTCTAGGTGGAGAGCCGACTTCGTCGGCACACGATCACGACCACCGCTTGTGACCCGAAGCGGACACCGGCAGCTTGCGTGATCCAAGCCTCGACATCGGTGGCGATAAGCAAGGGTCGCCGTCAGATACAATCCGCAATCTTGTCCTTCATGGCGCCTCTCCGAGAAACGACAAGGCCTTTATGAACCTCTCGTTCGTTGGATCGAGCGTTAGCGCCTTCCGAAGGTCGGCGATTGCGTGCGGCTTATCGCCCTTCTTTGCATAGGCGATGGCGCGGGCGGCGTAGGCTATTGCGAGTTTCGGGTCGAACTCGATAGCCTTATCGTAGTCGGGTATGGCCCGGTCGTACTCGCCCTTTTTATCGTGAGCGAAGCCGCGATTGTAGTAGGCGATGGTGTCTTTCGGATCGAGATCGATGGCCTTTTCACAATCGGCGATGGCGCGGTCGTACTCGCCTTTATTAATGTAAGCGGACGCACGGTTGTGGTAGGCCCCGGTGTATTTCGGATCGTGCTCGATCGCCTTGTCGTAGTCAGCAATGCCACGGTCGTAGTCTCCCTTTGCATCGTAAGCCACGCCAAGATCATAGTAGACCGTCGCAATCTTTGGACCGAACTCCATCGCCTTGTCGAAATCGGCGATGGCGCTGTCGTAGTCACCCTTTTGCGTGTAAGCGACGCCGCGGTTGATAAACGCCGCCGCCAGTTTCTGCGGTGCCCCGCCCCCCTTTCCGATGATCGCGGTACAGGCCTTGATCCTGAGATCCCAATCCCTTTCTTGGTCGCAATCGCCATAATTGTTGCTGCAGGCTGCCACGACCAGAGCGCCGCAGAAGGCGATGATGATGCGCAACATGACGATCCTCACCCAAGGCGCTTTTTACAAAGAGTATAACCCGACTTTGCGGGTTTGGCGCGGGCGAGACGCGACGATGGACGAGGGCGCGCCTCCTGCCGCCGCTGCGCCAGCTACCGCTCCGACGCAACCCGCGCCAACACCGT
>DATBQJ010000285.1:0-13180 GCA_036560885.1 Methylocella sp. | reverse complement strand
ATATTCGCGGTCTCGGCATCGCGCACCTCGCCCACCATGATGACATCTGGATCTTGCCGGACGAAAGCGCGCATCGCGGTGGCGAAAGTAAGCCCGATTGCGGGTTTCACCTGCGACTGATTCACGCCCTGGATCTCATATTCGACAGGATCCTCGATCGTGAGTATCTTGCGCGATGGATCGTTGAGGATCGAAAGCATGGTCGCAAGGGTCGTCGTCTTGCCGCTGCCGGTCGGCCCCGTTATGACGATCAAGCCATGCGGGAGCGCCAGCAACCGGCGCACGATTTTCTCATCGGCGATCGACAAGCCGAGTTTCGCGACTTCGAGCAAACCGCGATCGCGCGGCAACAGGCGGATGACGGCCGCTTCGCCGTGCTGGGTCGGCATCGTGGCGACGCGAATATCGATTTCCGAGCGTGACACCTTCTGCCTTGCGGCGCCATCCTGCGGCAGGCGCCGTTCAGCGATGTTGAGGCCGGCCAGAATCTTGATCCGGGAGATCAGGGCTTGCGGCAAGGCATTGGCGGGCGCCGCCACGGCGCGCAGCAAACCATCGACCCGCATGCGCACCACGAGTCCGTTCCGGAACGGCTCGATGTGAATATCGCTGGCGCGCAGCTCCAGGGCTTTTTCGAGCAAGTCGTTGACCGCGCGCACCACCGGGGCACCGCTCGCCAGATCGCGGAGACTTTCAATGTCGTCCTCAGCGCGAGCGCCGAGGCCCTCATTGTCCCCGGCCGCGGTTTCCTCGCTGCCAAGCTGGTCGCCAAGAACGGTCGCGATATCCTCGAACGAGGCGATCTCGACTAAAACTGGTGCGCCAAGAACGATTTCGGCGGCGCGGACAGCGGCGGCATCGCTCGGGTCGGCGACGGCAAGCTTATAATGGCCCTTTGGCATTTCGAAGGGAAATACGGCCGTGTCGCGCAAAAAGCGCGGCGAAAAGCGTCCGGTCAAGGAAGGCGCGGCAACGAGCTGCGGCAAAGTGAGCCGCTTCAAGCCATAAAATAGGGCGACTTCATCGGCAAATCCATTTGCGGTGAGCTCGGTCGATTCCCAAAGTTTGCGAAGCGACCGTTCCGCGTTGGACGATGCGGGCTCAAGTTTGAGGTCCGAAGGCAAATAATTTTTGTTGGCCAAATATTTTGCGAAGTCTTCAACTGCAACGTGATTCATGTTTGCATCTCTAGGCCGGCGAAACTGTTCGCAACCAAGGCGGGCTTAGCCCGTGCATGGACAGCGCCCCCGGTAAGGATCCGCCCCGCAGCCCGTCCACACCCCCTTTATCCGCGCTTGCTTGCCCCACCATGACCCAGAATACGACATTGGGGGGCTCCTTTCCAGCCATTTTGACAAGAAGCTAGGCTCCTGCCTTCGGTGACGTTCTGTCCTTCCTAACCACCAGTTGACAGCGCCGGTGAAGCGCCTGCAAGCCGACGCGATCGACCCTATTGTTGGATCGATCGCGAGGGGCCTTCAGATGAATGAGGACTGGTTATTATTTTGTACCTGAGAAATTGTATTCTCCAAACGCACCTAAATCAGAATCGAATACTCCTCCCATGCGAAGAGTCGGTCCCGCCTGCGATACATTTGCGGTGTAATCCTGGATTGTCGTTGCGCCATTATTGCGCAGGAAGTGGATGCGGCCACTGTGCGGGCAGTAGAAACCCACGATAGAATTGCCAAAAATAGTCCCTTTGATCGGTTGACAGTCGCCAAGACCTTGAGACGTAATGCTGAGTGTGCCGGCACTCTGATTTGCCACCACGGACCAGTTTCCCAGCACACTCAGCGGCCACCCGTCCGCCATTGCGGTAGTGGCTCCTAACCCCATTGATGCGAATAATGCGACAAATAACAGCTTTTTCATCAACATCTTCCTTTTAGAAAGCTAATTGTCTTACCTGGCAAGCGAACAATGTCCAACGTGTCCGGCACCGCACATTGATCATAGTCTCCTTTCCTTCGCGACCTCTGTTCAGGGGATGACGATTTTGCTAATTCGATTACCGTTGGAGGCTTTGCCGTAGGTCGTGCTTTAGTGCAACATAAGATATGCGGCGTTTGTTGCGGCTGTTGGTTAATATCGCGAAAGTCTCTCCGGTCCGTGCGCCTCGATGATACCCTCGGTTATTATGAAATGTCGGGATCTTGGTAAATTGGCGTGGCAGCATCCCCAAACCGCGGGATTGCGCCTCCGGGTTCGAACCGATGCCGATTGCGCGAGCTTTGCCGATCTTTCTATCACAAGCTGACGGGAGGCCATGCCGGACATGGATTTTGCGGCGCGGCGGCCGTGGTTTCTCGTTCATTTGCGGGCGCTCGAAACGGTCGGCGCGATCACCATTTGCGCCTTTGACGGCTTCAACCGGCTCCTCGGCTTCGTGACCATCGATCCGGCAACGGCCTATCTCGATCAGCTCGCCATTGCGCCAGAGACAAAAGGAACCGGAGCGGCGGCTTCGGCGTGTTGAAAGCCAAGTCCTTAGTCTGAACGCGCGCCGAAAACGCGAGGGCGCGCGTCGAAGTGAATTTCCGCCACCGTGGCGCAAAAAGAACCCGCTGCCGATGAAGTTCGCATTCGTGCTCTCAACTCTCCAAACGGGTTGCTAAATTAATCAAGTCGCCGAAGCGGTCCCCGAGAACGAATGCGGCGCCGGGCTAAGTGGCACCGCGACGCCATTATTGATTTGCAGGACCGACAGACCGCGCTCGTTGGTTCCATCAGAGCGAAAGCGAAATACGCCATCGGCGCCGTTGAATCCGGATTTGTTGGTGAGGACATTTGGCGAATAACGCTGCGAGCCCTGGGTATGGGCAAGTGCAGCGGCAAGCGACACGGCATCGTAGGCAAGAGTCGCAATCCGGGTTGGATCGGCGTGATATTTGGCGCGGTAGCGTGCCGCGAAGGCATTGAAACCGCCGTTTTCTGGCGCCGCGAACCATGCTCCTTGCAACGCCGCAAGGTTCAGGACGCGCGCATCGTTCCAAAGACCGGTGCCGAGGATCTGCACATGTTTGCCGCTAATTCCGGACGCGGCCAGCGCCTGCGACATCGCCTGCATCGCATCGGCCCGCTCGGGAATGAAAAGCGAATCGATTTGATCATGAAGCGCGGCGATTTTTTGCACAGCCGACGCCATGGTTTGTGGCTGGTAATGTTCGATCGTCATCACTCTTATGTTGTCGCGCGCGGCGGCCTGCTGGAATTCGCTTTCCGCCACGCGTCCGTAATCGTTGTCCGGAATGAGGGCGGCGATCGACTTTTCGCCCTTGGAGGCGGCGAAATCAACAATCCGGTCGACGTAACTCTCGATCAGAAAGGAAAGCAGAAACAACTCCGGGCCGGCGGTCGACGTATCGGTCGAAAATGCGATGACCGGTTTTCCGGCGGCGCGCGCCACCGGGCCCACTTCGCGCACACTCGAGGCAAACAGCGGGCCGATGATAAGCTCTGCCCCTTCCGACAAGGCCTGCTGCGCCGCCTCGCGGGCACCCTCAGGGGTCGAATGATCGTCCTTGACAAGCAAGGTAATATCGTTGTTGCCGGCCTCCGCCCAAGCGAGCTCCGCGGCATTGCGCAGGGAGGTGCCGACCATGCTTGGTCCCGACGCCTGAGTCATAGGCACGATCAGCGCCACGCGCGCCGGGCCGGAGCCAATTTGCTCGCCCTGGTACGGCGGTGGCGCCGGCAACGCCGGTGCGACAGTCCCGCCACGCCCGAGCATCCCGTTCATCGAGCCGCAGGCCGCGAGCGGCAAGCAAAGCCCAATTAGCCACATTGCCCAGATTGCACCCGGCCGGCAATTGCGGTGGGGCCACAAAGCCACCCGCCCGGCTTTCTTGCGTGGAGGATAAGTCATGCGGGCGACACTCCAATTCGCGTAGTTTGAAATGCTTCGAGCGGGCGCCCATGGGCTGAGAATTTAGATAGCATGGCAATCTCCTTTCTTTTCAGTCATAAAATGAGGCCGGCGGCAATAGAAACGGCATTTGACACGACGCTGGCTTGCAAAAAAAGTGCTATCGTTCTATAAATAGAACAATTGGATGTTTTGTAGAACGGCCAATTCGGGTAAAATGGCCGGCCATTCGCCGGCGGGCTGGACACCATGAAAGCGGGCAATGCGGACGGATTCGATCGCCGGGCGCTTCTTCAAGGCGCGGCTGGCCCGCGCGGCAAGGCTGCGCGCACAAACTCTTTCGAGGGCGAAAAGGCCCCAGGCGGCTTTACCGCCTTCGGCCTCAGGGCCGAGGAGGAACCGATCCGGCCCGGCCTCCACGTGGTCGCTACGCCGATCGGCAATCTCGGCGATATCTCATTCCGGGCGTTGGCGACGCTCGCCGCCGCCGATGCGATCGTTGCCGAGGACACGCGGGTCACCAAGACTTTGCTCGCGCATTATGGAATAGCGACCCCGCTCGTCGCCTATCACGAGCATAACGCCACAGTCATGCGGCCGCACCTCCTTGCCCGGCTGGCCGGGGGGGCGGCGCTGGCTTTGGTGTCTGATGCCGGCACGCCGTTGATTTCCGATCCGGGCTTCAAACTTGTCAGCGATGCGCTCGCGCAACATATCGAAGTGGTTTCGGTGCCGGGCGCGTCCGCCGTGCTCGCTGCTTTGGTCGTTGCTGGATTGCCGACGGACAGGTTCTTTTTCGAAGGATTTCTGCCGCCGAAAAGCGCGGCGCGGCGCAGCCGCATTGCCGAGCTTTCGGCGATTCCCGGGACGCTGGTATTTTTCGAGTCGCCGCGCCGCGTCGCGGAGACATTGAACGATTTGGCCGCCGTCCTGGGACCACGCGATGCCGCGATCGCCCGCGAACTCACCAAATATTTCGAGACCGTTCGTCGCGGGCTTTTGCCTGAACTAGCCGCGACTGCGTCAGCCGAGCCGCCGCCCAAGGGCGAGATCGTCGTCCTCGTCGGGCCGCCGGGAGAGAAGCCGCTGATTCAACCAGACCTCGATGCCAGGCTCGGGAAGGCGTTGGAAGCCCTTTCGGTCAAGGATGCCGCGGCCATGGTTTCGGCGGAGACGGGCCAGCCGCGCCGTAAGGTCTATGCACGGGCGATCGAACTTTCGACGCGCCAGCGATGAATGCCAGGGGCCCACGCGACCGCAAAAAGGCGCATGGCCTAGGTATTTTAGCCGAACGTGCTGCTGTCGTGATCTTGTGCCTAAAGCGCTATAGGATTTTGGCTTGCCGCTATTGCGTCCGTGAAGGCGAGATAGATATTGTGGCGCGGCGCGGCGACACGATCGCTTTCGTCGAAGTGAAGGTCAGGCCAACTCTTGACGAGGCCAGGACCGCGATCGACTTCGTAAAGCGCCGCCGCATTTCCCGCGCGGCGAAAACCTGGCTCGCTTCAAACCCTTGGGCGGCGCCGTTGACGTGGCGCGGCGACGCAATTTACATCGCGCCTTGGCGCTGGCCGCGTCATGAAATCGCGGCATTCGAATTGGATTTGGGATAGACGCGCCCGCGCAGGCGGTATGCTTGGTTCTGCATTCAGAAATTTACGCTGAAACAATGGGATACAGCATCAATAAGCTTTCCCTTCGCGGCCAAATCGCGATATCTTTATGACACTCTACTTGAGCGGATGGGTTTCCGTGAAACCTGACGGCGCCAGTTAATGGGCACATTTCGCGAAGCTGGCCTTGCCGAGGCAAGCACGCCGGCCGCGCCGGTGGGTGCCAAGAACGCGATTGCGGCCGATCTTATCGCGGTGTTGGTCGCCGTGACTGCCGGCGATCCGCGCGTCTTGACCATACAGGATCGCTCCGCGCTTCCATCGGGTCCCTTCGAACTTGCCCATCGTTCGCTACAGGCGGGGCTCCGCGCCTGGGTCGAGCGGCAAACCGGTCTGCCGCCCGGCTATGTCGAACAGCTCTATACGTTCGCCGACCGGGATCGCGGCGGTGGCGGACAGCATGTCATCTCGATCAGCTATCTCGGCCTCACCCGCGAGCAGCCAGCCTCTGGCGAACATGAGGCGAGCTGGCGGAGTTGGTATTACTACTTCCCTTGGGAAGACCATCGCGCCGGAGCACCCGCGATGATCGAAGCCGTGGTTTTGCCTAAGCTTGAAGCCTGGGCTGGCGCGCCCCAAAATCCGCGCCTTCGGCAAGACCGCCGCCAGCGCGTCGCGATCGCTTTCGGCCGCGGCGGCCGCGCCTGGAACGAGGAGCTTGTCCTGCAGCGCTACGAATTGCTCTACGAGGCCGGCCTCATCCCGGAAGCGCACCGCGGAAGTTCGCCGGGGACCCTGCGCCAGGACGCTGCGCCCGGCGCATTGCCGGTTACGGGGCAGCCCATGATTCTTGATCACCGCCGGATCCTCGCCACCGGAATAGCTAGGCTCCGGGCTAAAATTAAATATCATCCCGTGGTGTTCGAATTGATGCCGGAAACCTTTACGTTCCTGCAATTGCAACGCTGCGTCGAGGCCCTGGCGGGAAGACTCGTCCACAAGCAAAATTTCCGCCGCTTGATCGAACAGCAGGAACTCGTCGAGGAAACCGGGGAAACCACTCCAGATACCGGCGGGCGTCCGGCAAAACTGTTGCGGTTCCGCCGCGAGGTCTTTGCGCAACGAGCGGTTGCCGGAACCAAATTGCCGGTTTCGAGGGCTTGACAAATCTTATACTCAAGATAAGTATATGTTCGAGTAATACTCGTTTGGAGTATAAGATGATGGCGCTCCTCTACCGGGAAACTGTCCGCGCGAAAAATCCCGGCGCGGAGAAACTCTATGCAAAGGTGCGCCATGCGATCCCGGCGATCGAGTGGCCGGTACATGCGCAAGACATCGACGCCATCATGACGCTGAAGCGGGCTCGGAACGCGGTGGTGCTTGCACATAATTACCAGACGCCGGAGATTTTTCACTGCGTCGCCGATTTTGTTGGGGACAGTCTCGCTCTTGCGCGGGAAGCGATGACGGCCGAGGCCGATGTCATTGTTTTGGCCGGCGTTCATTTTATGGCTGAGACCGCGAAATTGCTCAATCCGGAGAAAACCGTGCTCATCCCGGACCTTGGTGCCGGCTGTTCGCTTGCCGAGTCGATCCGGCCCGAAGATGTACGGCTATTGCGGCAAACCTATCCAGGCGTTCCAATCGTCACCTATGTGAACACCTCGGCGGCCGTGAAGGCCTTGTCGGACATTTGCTGCACGTCTGGCAACGCGCGGGCCGTGATCGAATCGCTTGGTGTCGAGCGTGTCATCATGCTGCCCGACGAATTCCTGGCGCGCAATGTTGCGGCCGAGACAAAAGTAAAAGTCGTCGCCTGGTCGGGCCATTGCGAGGTGCATGAGCGTTTTAGCGCCGCGGAAGTACGCCAGTTGCGCGAGGATTATCCGGGCGTGACCATCTTGGCGCATCCGGAATGCCCGCCCGAGGTTGTGGCGGAAGCCGATTTTTCCGGCTCGACAGCCGCCATGTCGTCCTATGTGAACCGGAACCGCCCCGCCCGGGTCGTCCTTCTGACGGAATGCTCGATGAGCGACAATGTTGCGATCCAATATCCCGAGCTCGAATTCATCCGGCCGTGCAATCTCTGCCCGCATATGAAAAAGATTACGCTAAGCAATATCAGGCGGGCGCTAGAGACGATGCAGCACGAAGTGCATATCCGTCCCGAGATCGCCGGTCCCGCGCGCCGAGCCGTCGAACGCATGCTGGCAGTGCATTGATGGATGTTATCGACGCTTCAGGGGGATGCGTCATTGTTGGCGGCGGGCTCGCTGGCCTGACCGCCGCACTTTCCTTGGCGTCCCTACCAGTAATACTCCTCAGTAAGGCACCGCTCGGATTTGAATCTTCAAGCACCCTCGCCCAAGGCGGGATCGCCGCGAGCCTTGGGCCGGACGACGATTTTTCGTTGCATCTCGCCGATACGCTCAACGCCGGCGACGGAATTTGCGACGAGTCCGTTGCCTGCGCCATCCTGAAAGCCGCGCCGGCCGCGATCGGCGAATTGATCCGGCGCGGCGTGCCATTCGATCGCAACGGCGAGGGCAACCTCGCTCTTGGCCTCGAAGCCGCGCATTCGCGCCGCCGGATCGTGCATGCCGGCGGCGATTCCAGCGGACGCGAAATCATGCGGCCGTTGATCCGTCTTGCCCGCGAAACACCTTCCATCACCGTGATCGATGGTCTTGTGGCGCGCCGGCTCCTTGTCGAGGATAACGCCGTAAAGGGAGTTGTCGCCGAAGGCATCCGCGGTCCCGCCATTTTCGCTACGGGGCGCGCCGTCATCGCGACCGGCGGCATCGGCGGCCTATTCCAATATGGCACCAATCCGGCCGGATCGTGGGGTGGGGGGCTGGCGCTGGTGGCGAAGGCGGGCGCGGCGATGGCCGATCTCGAATTTATCCAATTCCATCCGACCGCTTTGGACAGCGCCTCGTTTCCTCTAAAACTCATCAGCGAGACCGTGCGCGGCGAAGGGGCGATCCTCATCGACGAGACTGGCCATCGCTTCATGGCCGGCGTGTCCGGCGCCGAGCTCGCCCCGCGCGATGTTGTTGCACGCGCAATTTGGCAGCACATGGCGAAAGGGCATCGGGTTTATCTCGATGCGCGGGACGTGCCGGACCTCGATTTTCCGCGCCGCTTTCCGGCGATCACCAGCTTTTGCCACGCCGCCGGAATCGATCCTGTCACGGAACCTATTCCGATCCGCCCGGCGGCGCATTATCACATGGGCGGTATCGCGGTCGATCTTGGCGGGCGCACATCGGTCGAGGGTCTGTGGGCTTGCGGCGAGGCCGCGTGCACAGGCCTTCATGGCGCCAACCGGCTCGCCAGCAATTCCCTGCTCGAAGCGGCCGTCTGCGGCCGTCTTGTCGCCGAGAGCATCGCCGGGACCGCGCTTCACCGCCGGGGGATGCCGCGCGCCGAAACAAGCACGCCCGGCGATAGCGATCCGTCTCGTGTGCGTAAGATTATCTCTCGCGCCGCGGGCGTTCTGCGCGACGGCGATGGATTGGCGGCGGCGGCGGTAAAACTGCTGCCGCTGGCGCTCGAGCGTGGGACGGCAAGTGATCCCGCCTGCGTCGCCCTGATGATCGTGATCGCGGCCTTGCGCCGGCGGGAAAGCCGGGGCGCCCATGCGCGGACCGATTTTCCAGGCCACGCTGCGCAGGCGCAAAGAAGCACGCTGCGCCTCGATGAAGCAATTGCCGAGGCGCGCGAAATTGTCCCTGAAACCGTCGCCTGAAACGAAAGTTGCGCTTTGACGCCTGTGCCCCTCGCGCGGATTGTGGTCGAGCCATTGGTTCGCGCCGCGCTTCTCGAAGATCTTGGCCGCGCGGGAGATCTCACCACGGATGCGATCGTTCCGGCGGGGCTTCCGGCGCGATCCGCGCTGGTTGCTCGCGAAAGGGGCGTTGTCGCCGGGCTAGATTTGGCAAAACTCGCGTTCGAGCTCATCGATCCGAAAATTGCCGTGCACATTGGATTGGAGGACGGCGCGATGGCCGAGCCGGGCGCCGTCATCGCCAGGGTTAGCGGACCCGCGCGCGGGATTCTTATGGCCGAGCGGACCGCTCTCAATTTTCTTGGGCATCTCAGCGGAATTGCGAGCGCGACGGCTCTATTGGTCGCGGCGGTGCACGGCACAAAGGCCAGGATCGTTTGCACGCGAAAGACAACGCCAGGTTTCCGCGCGCTCGAAAAATACGCGGTCCGCGCGGGTGGCGGCGCCAATCATCGCTTCGGCCTCGACGACGCCATCCTCATCAAGGACAATCATATCGCCATCGCGGGGGGGATCACGCAAGCGTTGCGGCGCGCCCGCGCGCAAGCCGGTCATCTCGTCAAAATCGAGGTCGAAATCGATAATCTGGACCAGCTCAAGGAGGCACTCGGTGAAGGCGCCGATGCCGTACTTCTCGACAATATGAGCTTGGATAGGCTCGCCAAAGCGATCGCAATAGTCGATGGCCGCGCGATCACCGAGGCCTCGGGGCGGGTCACGCTAGTGTCGGCACCGGCGATTGCTGCGACCGGAGTTGATCTCATCTCGACCGGCTGGCTGACCCACAGCGCGCCCGCACTCGATATTGGGCTCGATTTCGAGACATAGCGAGCGATGGAAGCCCCGCCACGCATGCACTGCCATCGGCCAAAGGAGGCGGCGATGGCGGCAATCGGTACTACGCGCAAAGACTTTACAGCGAAAGAGTTGCGGGGAGCGTCAGCAAAGGCCCGCGTGGCTTTCGGTCAGGCCGCAACATCCAAAAGCGATCCGCGGGCCCAAGAGGCTTTTAAAAAAACTTCCGCGCGGCGATCGTGTCCGTTCTGCCCGAGCACGCCCGTGGCAAGCCATTGGAAATTTGGTTCCAGGACGAAGCCCGCGCTGGTCAGCAGGGCACGCTGACGCGGACTTGGGCAAAGCAGGGATCGCGTCCGCTCGACAGATGCTGCGAGGTGTGGAGTTTCTTTGCCGGCGATAGCGCAGCCATAGCCTCGATCACATCCCACAATGGGCACAGGTCAAGCCTTAAGGCGGTTGGTATCAAACACCCGGTATCGATCATCGAATCGCCAAGTTACCAGATTTGCCCATGACCCGAATCTCTCTCGATTTTGTGATTCAGTAGAATTAGAACAGAAAGCCGCCGGTTTCAGCCGCACTTTGCTTCCTTCCCGCCTGACAAGACGGAGGAGATATTGCTGACAGCATTGCCCAGAAAAACCGGGGCGCGAAAAAAAATTCTCAAGCCGCTCCGCTTTCGGGCGCCGCAAGCAATTCCGCTTGGTGATTTGTGACGAGGGCATCGATTACTTCGTCCAGCGCTTCGCCGGTCATGATCTTGTCGAGCTTGTAAAGTGTCAAATGGATCCGGTGGTCGGTGAGCCGCCCTTGCGGAAAATTATAAGTGCGGATTCGTTCGGAGCGATCGCCGGAACCGACCTGGGCACGCCGGTCCGCGGCGCGCTCGGCCGCGTGTTTCTGGCGCAGCGTGTCGTAAATCCTCGAACGCAAGAGCGTCATGGCGCGGGCGCGGTTCTTGTGTTGCGAACGCTCGTCCTGCACGAAGACGATAGTCCCCGTCGGCAAATGCGTAATGCGGACCGCGGATTCGGTCTTATTGACATGCTGGCCGCCGGCGCCTTGCGCGCGCATCGTATCGATCTTCAGGTCCGCTTCGTTGATATCGACGTCGACGTCCTTGGCTTCGGGCAACACCGCGACGGTCGCCGCCGAGGTATGAACCCGCCCCTGGGTCTCGGTGTCCGGCACGCGTTGCACCCGATGCACGCCAGATTCGAATTTTAACCGCGCAAAGACGCCGCGTCCCGCGATCTCGGCCACGATTTCCTTGTAGCCCCCGGACGCGCCTTCGCTGGCCGACAAAATCTCGACGTGCCAGCCTTTCAGTTCGGCGTAGCGCTGATACATCCGGAACAGCGCGCCGGCGAACAGTGCCGCCTCGTCGCCGCCGGTCCCGGCGCGAATTTCGAGAATGGCGTTTTTTTCATCCGCGGCGTCTTTTGGCAAAAGCGCGATCTTCAAATCCTGTTGGAGTTCCAAAAGCCTTGCGCGGACCGTCTTTAATTCTTCCTCGGCAAGGTCGCGGATCTCGGCACCGGTCGCGGGATCGGCCAACATCGCTTCGAGTCCGGCGGCCTCGCTGGCTTGGCCGCGAAAATCCTGGATCGCCTTCGCAACAGTCTCGATGCTTGCCAGCTCGCGCGATAAGGCCACGAGCGCCGCGGGCTCGGGCGCCGCGGCGAGACGAGCGAGGATTTCCTCGTGACGGCGCAAGATGAGATCGAGCTGGTCTTGCGGCAATAAGTTCAACACCACGGTCTCCCGGGTTTGGCGCTGCGGCGCAAAGCAAAACGGAGGATGCCGGCGAGCTCGTTTGCCATAATGATCATGCGAACGCCATGACGTCAAAGCATGACCGGAAAGCCAAGCGGCCCTAACATGCTCCAAGGTTTACATTAAGGGGAGTGAGACGACCCGGCAGCTTCTGAGCCGGTATGAAAGAAAGCAAGCCGCGCCACTGGTTAATATTTGTGGATAATATTTGGTAAAGATTGTCGCGGAAATCTTAATCGTAAAGGTTATCGCATAAGAATTAATCGTTGATTGCTATCAATTTACTTTACGTCACACCCGTGCCCGTTTACTTGTGGAGAAATCAGACAATTTCAAGGCTACCGTGTGGTGGCTTTGGGGCGAAACGGAGACGTAAATGGGGAAACGCACTTCGATAGGAAAGGCCAGGAGACAGACAGCCGGCGGCCGGGCCGCAATCCCTATCGAAAAACTGCTCGCCGAGGCCCGGCGCAAATTAATGGAAACCGGCACCCGTAACCGCCTCATTCATACCCCGCGGGGAACCAAGCGGCAACGCACGATTACCATCACTGGCAGTGCCGCGGATCAGGTCTTTGCAAATCTCGTTCGCAATCAGATGCCGCTGCGGGTTCTCGCGGCCGGGGAAATCGTGGGCAGTTGCGAATCGGCGGCCCCGGAATCGCAGCTTCTGGGCACCCCTCTGACTACCGGTAGGAATGGTCTGCAGACATCGCTTCTGCCCGCGCTTTTGCACAAGCGGCTGAATGACCTGCGGTGCGATGCAAAGACTGCCGAAGAGGAGCGCGGCGTCAACATCCTCTTTCTCGCCGTTGGTTTTCTGCGGTGGTACGAGAACGAAAAATCGGACGTGCCCCGCACGGCGCCGCTGATCCTAGTTCCGGTTTGCCTTAGCCGCGATTCCAAGCGGTCGAACTTCGTTCTGAAGCTCCGCGAGGACACCGTCGCCACCAATCAGGCTTTGCAAGAACGGCTACGCGGCGATTTCGGCCTTGTCCTGCCCGATGTCGTGAAAACAGGAGATTGGTGGCCGTCGACCTACTTCGACGCCGTCGCCAAAGCGGTTGCCGCCAAGCCGCGATGGTCGATCGACGCCAATGCAATCGAGCTCGGCCTTTATTCCCATTCAAAACTGGCAATGATGCGCGATCTTGAACCCCGCAATTGGCCGGACAACACGCTGGTCGCGCATCCGCTCTTGCGCGGACTTTTAGGCGAAAAATTCGCGGCCGGGTCTCCGGTCCTGGCCGAGGCCTTCCGGCTGGAGGAAAATCCAGCCGATCCCTTTCATGTTGCCGAAGCGGACTCCTCGCAGGCGCGGGTCATCGAGGC
>DATBQJ010000284.1:0-6822 GCA_036560885.1 Methylocella sp. | reverse complement strand
TTGATAACTTGGGATGATGTGGCGGATCGGCGGCTCGCCGTGGCCGTTCCTTTTAACACTAAGCTCGAAGATTTATTGCCTGCCGTTCAAGCCGCGCTGGTCGAGTTGCGGACAGAATTAGAGATTGCTGATTTGAAAATTGCAGCTCCTCCCCAGACCTGAACGTGAGCATCCTTATGCGACGGGCGATTCCTTCGGCGCGCTGGAACAACACCCGGTGGCGCGGCCATGCTCTCTCGCTTCCTGTATCGGCGGACACGGCACATCGCCATAAGAGCAGAACACGCAGCAGTCACCCGCGAGCGGCTTGAGGATCGCGCCGCAGCCTTGGCAATCGTAGAAAAACTGGCAGGCATCGGTAGGCATTGTTTCCGCCTTCCGATGTCCACAAAGCGGACATGTGAGTGTGGACTGAAGTGGCATTGGCGTGGCGGCGCTCCCTACTTGACGCTAGCCGGATAACCCGCTTTCGCCGTCGCGTTGATCAGCGCTGTGGCGTCGGCCTTGTCGGGATCGAAAGTCACCGTGGCGGTTTTGGTGTCGAGATCGACTTTGACACTGGCCACGCCGGTCACCTTTTCGAGGGCCTTCCTGACCGTGATGGGGCAGACGGCGCAGGTCATGTTTTGCACAGCGAGCGTGACGGTTTGCGGAGAAGCCGCCAACGCTGCGAACGACACCAGGCAGAAAGCGGCGGAAACCAACGGTCGGCGCATAGGGGTTCCTTTCAATAGAACAGCGGCGCGAACCAAGGCACCGCGAGAAGACCGAGCAGCGGCACGGTGGTTATCCAAAAGGTCAACCGCTGGCGCTTGGCCGTGCGCGCATCCGAGCATAGCGCACCAGGCGCGCAGACTTGCGGGGTGAGGTAGAGGCGGCGGAATGCCAACCCGAGAAAGAGCAGGGTCATGCCAATAAAAATGGGACGATACGGTTCGAGCGCCGTCAAGGTGGCGATCCACGTTCCGCCGATCCCGAGCGTGAGCAGCACTAGCGGCGCGACGCAGCAGAGCGACGCACCAATGGCCGCCGCCGCACCAGCGATCAGTGAACCTTTTGCGTTCAGTTGGGCCATATCGATAATCCCCGAACCCGTTGCTTCAATCTTAGTTTAAAGTCCGTAGCATGGTACGGAATCAAGGGCTATTTTGATGCAGCGAGAATTGACGATAGGACGGCTCGCGGCGCTGGCAGATGTAAATGTTGAGACGATCCGCTACTATCAGCGTCGCGGCTTGCTCGATGAACCGCGCAAGCCGTCCGGCGGCTACCGGCACTATCCCGCTGACATGGCGAGGCGTGTCCGGTTCATCAAGCGGGCACAGGCGTTAGGCTTTACGCTGGAAGAAATAGCCAGCCTCTTGCGGCTGGACGGGGCGGACTGCTGCGCCGATACGCGGGAATTGGCGGCGCATAAGATCGCGTTGATTGAACGGAAGTTGCTCGATCTTGCGGCGATGCGTGCCGCGTTGGCGGCCCTCGTTCACCAATGCAACACGGGGCAGGCAGGAGGGCCTTGCCCGATTATTTCCGTTCTGGCGCAGGATGACTAAGATTTTTTGTGACCTCGCCCGAGCGATGACCGCGGCCACCGACTAAAGGCCTCTAACCTCCCAGCCCGTAAATGGCCACTCGCCGGGTCGAGGCAGCCCCGGTGCAGGCAACGCCTGCCTGATTGAGGGAAAAAAATTGCCAAGGGCCGCAACATCCTTCCGTCGCTACCGCTACTGTTAAGCTGACGCTGGCCCGTGGGTCCAGTCACAGTCGGCAACTTTGGACCCGTGTAACTTCTTGAGTCCTAAGGGATATCTTGAGTGATTCTGAGACGGATCTGCAGTCGGAAGGAGAACGTGGTCAGGAAGGCGCCCAAATCACCCGCGCTGTCGCAGGCTCGGGAAGTGACGCGGGGTGTACGAGGCGTGTGACCCGTTCATAAAATGGGGCCGGATAGAGCCCCCGCACATCGCGAATACCATCCTCATATTTCGAGCGAAAGGGGGGTCTGCCGTGAGCGCCGATAGGAACGGGAACGGAGTCACAGCTTACCTGGAATGTCTTTTTTTGGAGCAAATAATCGAACCCACCCGGCACGCCGAGCGCGCGGCGGTCCGGTCCCAAACTACGCGACGCCCCCACACGCCGCTTCAGCGGTACGGGGCCAGGGTCGCGCCAAGGCCAGGCGATCAAGTCACCGAGATAAACGGTGCGACCATCAGGAGCATTCCGTGCCGACTGTACGACGGCACGGCAATCATGGCACTTCAGCAAATACGAGGTTGTCAGCCAATGCAGCCAAGGCGTCTCCTTCTTCGGACCGCGTACGCGGATGGCATTTGGCGTGCTCCGGCCGACCTGACGCTCCGGCCAGCCTCTCGCCCAAGCACGAAATTCACCACGGTAATCGGGAGCCGTGCAGGGCTGATAGATCTTCTGAAGATCAGGTTGGTTATCGGGAGGCACGCCAGGCACGTAAAGATTCAAATGCGTGTGCAAACCGATCCTACGACCGCATTCATGCGCGTAGACCCAGGCCACAGGTAAAGTCCGAACTTCGAGCCAATCCCGCAAACATTTTGTGAACGCCGCGAAGTAGCACGGCACATTTCCTTCGACTTCAGGACCCATCAACCGCCAGCTAAGGGTGACCGTCGTATCGAAGTAAAGTTCAAACGCGGCGGCGAACTCCGCAGCGCTATAAAGCACGGCGAAGTCACTCTCCGTGATCCCTCGTGACGCGAGTGGGGAAGGCGACGGAAGAAACGGATTCGTCACCGCCGGCGCGTTTGCCATTTGCGAATAAATAGGTGCGGGCGCCGTTGCTGTTCTAGGACGTGCTCATGTTCGACTGCTTTTGTGAATTCCTCTTCGTTGCGGCCCCAGACGGTCGTCAGCAACTGGGAATAAAAACCGGCGCCGTCGCCGAGGGAATCGAGATCGCCAAGATCGGGGCCGCCACTCCGAAGCAGGTCGCGAAGGTAGTCCTCTCGATCGAGATAATCACTTCTTTTGAGACCGGTACGTCGGTTACGTCTTGCCACGGCATCAATCCTCATCATTGTTTGTGGAATGCCGGCGCCGCTGCGCCGGCATGGGATCATTAGGATGGCAAGTAGCCGCTGCGAAGGTAAACCGGCCAGTGCAACAGCCGCACCTTCTGGGGTCGTCCCCAGGCGTTTTTTAACGCATCCAAGTCGGACCAGAAGCGAAAGCAACGCTCGGTATGCGTGATCGATTTGGCGTGAACGCGGGTCGGTTGCCACTCGGCGCGTTGCACGCAAGGAAAAGTGCGCAGAAAGGCTACCAATTGAAAAAAATTCCACTTGGTGACGGCGAATTGCGGCTTAGTTAGCGTGTCGGTCCGCAGTTTGCCCGTGAACAAATACTGCGAATCCTCGAGTGCCAGGGGAAAACCCCGAAACTCGCGCCGAAGAAGGTGTTCGCCGCGTGACCTGATCGGTGCCAGCCCGTCCAGGAGTGACCCCATCGCCGCCTCGATCCCTTGGTCATCAAGCGCCATGCCCATCTCAATTCCAAGGAGCATCACCGACCCGCCGGGCAGGCAAACCCGCTTAATTTCCGCGGCCAACAAGTCGGGGTCATGTTGTTGCGCTTGGTAGATTTTGACGCGCGTTATACTGCCGGAGCGAATGCTGGTGCGTCCGTGCGGCGCAAAGCGCAAAACCGGCCCAGGTTGGATGGCACAATCTTTGATCAGCCGCGCGAATTCGCCCGATTGTTTCGAGCGGTAAATATTTCCATTCGAAGCGAGGGGACGACCTTTCGATCTAGCCGCAACCCGGCAATCGCGTTGCGTAAAAATAACCTTGCCAGCGAAGGTCTCATTACCGAGCGCTTCGGCGACCCAAGTATGGGGACCCTTGCCCCGCAACCGCTCAAGCGCGCAGCGATGCGACTCCGCTTCGCCCAGCCAAATATTGCTATAGTCCGGCCGGCCGAGAAAAAGGTTTGGATCGATCGACGACGATGGTCCTCGGGGTCCCATCGTCCCGCCCAAATCAAGGATCGGGCCGGTCTCCGCTTCGGACAGCGCAAATAATCCAGGGTGCGTAGGGTTGTCTTGAAACATGTTTCAGAACCTCCTCTGTTTGGTGCCCCTCGCTCGCGGTCGGCCCGAGCCTCGCCGCGGTAATCATTTCTCCGGCTGCCGCAAACGCGCGCGCGCCACGATCAGCTGTGACTATGAATCATCGGAACCTCCTTTTGAGACCCGGAAACCGGTCGACAAGGAGCTCGACGAGTTCCTGAGCTTCAGCCTTCGTGAGTGTGTTGGACAACCGGGACAACAGGTTTCCCGATTCCGTCGTCGGCTCGGGACGTTTCCGGTAGATCGCCGCCGACTTGAACAACGGATTCCGCAACCGCACGTTCGCCCGCGCCACGGCGTAACCCTCGCCGTCCAATAGGGCCGAGACGAAGAACCCCGTTTGTCGCCTCGCCACGGGATCGCGAAGCATAGACGGGAAATTCTGCAGTAACTCCGTGCTGATTTCGGCAGCCGGTTGCGTCCCTCGTTCGGCGGCTTCCAGAAGCTTGGCCAAGATATCGGGGCGCTGAAGGAACGCGAACAGCTTCCGTCCCTCCGCGCTTGACTGGGCGACACGATCGGCCTGCGTTTTGAGAGGAGGTTGCGGCATTTTACGTTGCAATAGGAGGCATACGTCCTGTATATACCGATCAGCGCAAATGGCAAGGCGTAGAAAATGGGTGCCGGGTTCCTGGCGACCCATAACCGAACGGGGCGGTCCCGGCCGCAACCGCGATCCTTGTTGGAAAGAATTGGAGAAAGGCGATGGGGAACGCAGAGAGACAGGCGCGCAAAGCTTATGACGAAGAAGCGCTGCCCGTCTCGGAACCCGAGCGGCGAGCGATTGCCATTCACGAGGCTGCACACGCGGTTGTCGCGGTGAAGCTGGGCTTCTGCATCAAGACAATCAGCATCGTCGCCGGGGAAGGCCGCACAGTTTTCCGCCGGAACCCGCTACGGGGGATCAATATTGATGATTGTGAAGTCACTGACCGGGCCCATCGGCAGATCGAAAAGTTTATTTTGGCCACGTTGGCCGGCCCGGCGGCGCACGCCATTGCTGCGCCGGACTTGTGGAACCCCGAGCAAGGAGGACATCATTTCGGACGCGGGGATTATGACATCGCCAACGACTTGGTTTCCAAGCTCAACGGCTTTCCGGCGGCAACTGAATCGGCTCATCGAATCTTTCTGGAAGTCGCGGCCAAAGATCTCGTCGAGCGGCATCGGGGCGTCATCGAAAAGGTGGCGGCGGCGCTTCTCGAGAAAGAGACCCTCGACGAGACTCAGCTCTGTGAGACGATGCGGGACAATGCAAAATGAAACAGAACGCCCTAAGCGGTCTTTAGGACTGGCCCGCCCCAGTTCCGTGAATGGCGCGACTCGGACCTGCCGTAATGTCCGCTATCTCGTCGCCATAGGATGGTAAGCGGACCTTAAGGAAGCCGGACTCAAGAAATTCAATTCATGAGTATACGCCCTAACAAAAGGGCATACACGCGCCCCGTCTGTAAATTTCCGGCGCCCCACTTTGAATTTCCAGCAACCGGCAACGATCCGCACCACGACGATCGCCATATGCGTCGCGTCGCGCCGGGTCCGTGCCGCCTGGAGGCTTTCATGACCCGCGACCCGCGTTTTGCACTCAGCCAGGAGCTGGAGGCCAAGCAAACGCTCCTCGAGCAGCTCCGCGCCCTGGCCGCGGAGGATCCCGAGTTCTTCACCGACCTCCTCGAAGGCGAGACCAATCTCCTCGAACTCATCGCGGCCCTCGACGCAACGATCCTCGCCGACGAAATCCTTGTCGACGGCGCCAAAACCACCCTGGACAAACTCCAGGCCCGCAAACGCAGCGCTGAAAACCGAATTGAGCTCAAGCGCCGGCTCCTCGCCCACACCCTGCAGCAAATCGGTCTCAAGACCCTGCGCACGCCGACCTCGACGCTTACCATCGCGGAAGCTAGCCTCAAGGCCATCGCCGTCGCCCCCGAAGATATCCCGGCCCGCTGGTGGAAGCCACAGGCGCCCAAACTCGATCAGGACGGGCTTAGCAAAGCGATCCGCGCGCGCGAGAAAGCGCTCAAGGAGGCCGAGGCCATCACGGACCCGGAAGAACGCGGCCGGGAGCTCGCCGCGATCGAGACCCTCCATCCATTAATCCCCGGTGTCACCGCCTCGAACGGCGGCATCACCCTCATCCGGCGAGTCTGACCATGCGCTCGATCATCCCCCGCACCGAGCTGATACCCATCGCAAGCCTCCCGGCGCTCTATAACCCGCGCGATCTCGCCCTCATCCGCCGCACCGTCGCGGTCGACACGACGGACGACGAATTCGCGCTGTTCATCCACTGGGCCCGGAGCCTCCGCCTCGATCCGCTGCGTCGCCAGGTCCACGCCTTCGTCTTCCACAAGCACGACCCAAAAAAGCGGCGTCTTTCGCTCGTCACCTCCATCGAAGGTTTTCGCGCCATCGCCGCCCGCACGGGCAATTACCGCCCCAACGAAAACGAGCCTGCCTTCATTGTCGACGAAACCCTCAAAACCGAGACCAATCCGGCCGGCCTCGTCAGTTGCGCGGTCCGGGTCTGGCAATACGCCCACGGGCAATGGTTCCCCATCACCGGCGTGGCCCGTTGGGAGGAATTCGCGCCGCTCAAGACGGTCTGGATCGATAACCAGCCAACCGACCGCAAGGTCCTCGACAAGACCGGCCGCTGGGGAGACATGCCCTTCCTCATGCTTGCCAAATGCGCGGAAGCGCAAGCCATCCGCAAG
>DATBQJ010000283.1:0-4383 GCA_036560885.1 Methylocella sp. | reverse complement strand
GACCCGCGTAACTTCTTGAGTCCTAAGGGATATCTTGAGTGATTCTGAGACGGATCTGCAGTCAGAAGGAGAACGCGGTCAGGAAGGCTCCCAAATCACCCGCGCTTTCGCAGGCTCCGGAAGTGACGCCGGGTGTACGAGACGTGTGACCCGTTCATAAAATGGGGCCGGATAGAGCCCCCGCACATCGCGAATACCATCTTCATATTTCGACCGAAAGGGGGGGCTGCCGTGAGCGCCGATAGGAACGGGAACGGAATCACGGCTTACCTGGAAGGTCTTTTTTTCGAGCAAATAATCGAACCCACCCGGCACGCCGAGCGCGCGGCGGTCCGGTCCCAAACTCCGCGACGCCCCCACACGCCGCTTCAGCGGTACGGGGCCAGGGTCGCGCCAAGGCCACGCGATCAAGTCACCGAGATAAACGGTGCGACCATCAGGAGCATTCCGTGCCGACTGTACGACGGCACGGCAATCATAACCCTTCATGAGATACGCGGTTGTCACCCAATGCAGCCAAGGCGCCTCCTTCTTCCTGGGACCGCGTACGCGGATGGCATCTGGCGTGCGCCGGCCGACCTGACGCTCCGGCCAGCCTCTCGCCCAAGCACGAAATTCACCACGGTAATCGGGAGCCGTGCAGGGCTGATAGATCTTCTGAAGATCAGGTTGGTTATCGGGAGGCACGCCAGGCACGTACAGATTCAAATGCGTGTGCAAACCGATCCTATGACCGCATTCATGCGCGTAGACCCAGGCCACAGGTAAAGTCCGGACTTCGAGCCAATCCCGCAAACATTTTGTGAACGCCGCGAAGTAGCACGGCACATCTCCTTCGACTTCAGGACCCATCAACCGCCAGCTAAGGGTAACCGTCGTATCGAAGTAAAGTTCAAACGCGGCGGCGAACTCCGCCGCGCTATAAAGGGTGGCGAAGTCACTCTCCATGATCCCTCGTGACGCGAGTGGGGAGGGCGACGGAAGAAACGGGTTCGTCACCGCCGGCGCGTCCGCCACTTTCGAACGAAAATGTGCGGCCGCTCACGCTGTTTCTGGGCCAGTTCGTGTGCGGCCGAAGCTTCAAAATCCGCGCTGGAAACACCCCAAATGGCCCTCAGCAATTCGGAGTGGAATCCCGGGCCGGCGGGGAGGGAATCGAGATCCCCAAGGTCAGGGCCGCCGCCCGCATGCAGATCGCGCGCGAAGTCATCTTGATCGAGATAACCACCGCGCCGGAGATCGGTGCGTCGTTTATTTCGGGACATGAATCTATCTCATCGATGTTTTCGAGCGTGAATGCCGCGTGATGTCTTAAGTCTCCACGGGCGGTGGTGCTGCTCCGATATTTTTAGCCTCCTCGGACGGCGGCGCCGCGCCAAATGCCGAGAAAAGACTCGGCATGACGTAAGGCTCGGGCTTGACCATAGCCTTCCTTCGGGCCCTCTCAGCCTTTGCGCGAGCTGCTGCCGCGTCGCGCGCCTGCACGACTTCGTAAAGGCATTGGCAGCCCGGACTCGTCGGCGCCGCGATTTGCCTCATCAGGGCGATCCCGCGTTTCGATTTAAGAAGCACGTTGTTGTGTATGAGGGCCTGCGCCTTCTCCTCTGCGCTCTCCAACAGCATAACGCGATCAAGGGCGTCCTCGATTGGAAGCCCGACCAATTCATCGTTAATCTGTGTCATGATTTGCTCCTCAATTGTTTACACGTGAGCAATTGCCATGGGGCCATCTGGGGATAGAATGATACATAGCCGGACTAGGTCGGCTTGGGAAAACAAGCGTTAAGCTATGGCATGACTCACTCGACTGTTATCGTCGAAGATGAGATTAGCTGATTCAAAACCGCCTATGTCCTAATTAGCACTTAGGCGGCCTAATCGGACTTACGGCGTCACACTGAATGACGCCTCCGTCGCCGTACCGGCGGCTTGATGGGGTTTTCTTTGAAATAGGCCGCTACGTCTTCGGAATCGACTTTCTCCGCGGCTCTATGAAGGAGCTTGGTTATGGTCGGAGCTTTAAGTTTCATTTTAAGGTCTTCGACATCCGTTTGCATCTCTGTCGCGCCATGGGAACCGGGTTTAAACGGATCGTAGCGATAGCAAGTAATCGCCATTGCAATGACGAGAATATAGAGGCTGCCTATCTCACGCAGTGAGAGTTTGTCGCCGTTCAGGTCATCTTCGAATGAAGATTGAGCCTCATGAGCGTGTACGACAGCGACAAGTTCAGGTGGAAACTCAAATCCGCGAGCCGCAGCCCAATCAATCAGTTTTGCCGGTGGCACGTGCTGTTTCCATTGTTTTTGCTCGGCCGTTCGCAACGCAGAACGTCTAAAATCGCAGACGCGCCTGAACAGACGCGCCGAATGCCTCAGATGGTATACTCGGTCCCATGGAAAACTATCGGGATCTCTTCCAATCATTAGAGCGCCGGCTTCTTCGATAGTCCACGACGCCTCCGATCCCCACTTGGCTGGATCGGCAGCGTGCATGGGGTGCATGAAGTCTAAGGACTCATAGATAATATCGTCTAAGCTTCGAAGCTCTTGGAACCATTTATCATTTTCCTCTTTGAATAAAGCTTCAAATTCGTTTCGTGCCATTCCTTCCAATTGGCGTCGGAACGCGGCAACTTTCTTTTCCAGAGCTTCGCGTTCTGAAGGGCGTAATTCCGGATTCTTGAGGGCGTCGAACTCTGGACAACGGCGCCAAACTAAGAACTCCATTGGATCGCCAGTCATTTTGCCGGTATTCTTGGACATTATTTTTGCATCCGTTTCGATATCGCCATCAACGCGAGCCAATGTTCTTTCCTTCTTCATATTTTACGACCAATCCATATTCAACTTAAACTCGCGGCTTCTCGCTAGAGCGCGGTAGTATCGAGCTTGGCGTGAACGCCCATCATCGCCGCATCCTCCGCCAAATCACCCAAAGCAGTGAATCACGGCATCGTCGCACCAGCAATCAACCGGCGACTTTTTCAACGGTATCGGCGCGACTCGGACCTGCCGTAACGTCCGCAATCCGGTCGCAATGGGATGGCAAATTTGAGGTAGCCGCACTCAACAGGCTCGATTTATGAGTACGCGCCCAAACAAAAGGGCCTAAAGGCGCACCCGTCGGTAAATTTCCGGCGCTATCATTTGAATTTCCAGCATGCGGCAACGATCCGCACCACGCGATCACCATGTGCGTCGCGTCGAGCCGGCTGGAGATATTCATGAACCGCGACCCGCGTTTTGCGCTCAGCCAGGAGCTGGAGGCCAAGCAAACACTCCTCGATCAGCTCCGCGCCCTGGCCGTCGAGGACCCCGATTTCCTCACCGACCTCATCGAAGGCGAGACCGATTTGCTCGAACTCATCGCCGCTCTCGACGCCTCAATCGTCGACGACGAAATCCTTGTCGACGGCGCCAAAACCACCCTGGACAAACTGCAGGCGCGCAAACGCAGCGCTGAAAACCGAATGGAGCTCAAGCGCCGGCTCCTCGCGCATACCCTACAGCAGATTGGCCTCAAGACCCTGCGCACGCCGACTTCCACCCTGACCCTCGCGGACGCGAGCCTCAAGGCGATACCCGTTGCCCCCGAAGACATCCCGGCGCGCTGGTGGAAGCCACAGCCGCCCCATCTCGATCAAAACGGGCTCACCAAGGCCATCCGCGCGCGAGAGAAAGCGCTCAAGGAAGCCGCGGCAATTCCAGACCCGGAGGAACGCGGCCGGGCGCTGGCTGAGGTCGAGACCCTCCATCCAGTGATCCCCGGCGTCACCGTGTCGAACGGCGGCATCACCCTCATCCGGCGGGTCTGACCATGCGCCCGATCATTCCCCGTACCGAGCTGACGCCCATCACAAGCCTGCCCGCACTCTATAACCCACGCGACCTCGCCCTTGTCCGGCGCACCGTCGCGCTCGACACGACCGACGACGAATTCGCGCTTTTCATTCACTGGGCCCGGAGCCTCCGCCTCGATCCGCTGCGCCGTCAGGTCCACGCCTTCGTCTTCCACAAGCACGATCCCAAAAAGCGCCGCCTCTCCCTCGTCACTTCCATCGAAGGTTTCCGCGCCATCGCCGCCCGCACGGGCAATTACCGCCCCGACGAAAACGAGCCCGTCTTCGTCAGCGATGACGCTCTCAAGTCCGAGACCAATCCGGCGGGCCTCGTCAGCTGTGCGGTCCGGGTCTGGCAGTACGCCCATGGCCAATGGTTCCCCATTACGGGCGTCGCCCGCTGGGAGGAATTCGCGCCGCTCAAGACGGTCTGGATCGATAACCAGCCAACCGACCGCAAGGTCCTCGACAAGACCGGCCGCTGGGGAGACATGCCCTTCCTCATGCTTGCCAAATGCGCGGAAGCGCAAGCCATCCGCAAG
>DATBQJ010000282.1:0-2870 GCA_036560885.1 Methylocella sp. | reverse complement strand
GCTACCTCATTTGGTCCCTGCACGCTGGCCAGCTTCAAGGTGATCACCGAGGAGGTCACGTCGGTCACTCCCGTGAATGCCTGACTAGCTTGAGGAGGTCGAGGGTGAGATTGCGCGGATCTCCATCTTGGCTCTGGACTTGTCCTGAAGCCGGATACGTTGCAGCAGACGGAAAAAGGTAGGAACGCTAAATCCCTTGCGACGGGACGGGCCACACGTTTTGTCCTTGCAGCCCTCGCCAGCTGACGCGGCCGTCACCAGCTTGAACACCATGAGACGCGCCGTGTCCATGCTTCACTCACGCCGTCGACAGCTGAAAGTCGCATGTGCGTTTGTTAACAATCTGCGGAGCGTCAGCGCGCCGGGGTTATGCCATACTGATCAACACATTAATTCTACTCGCGGAGGTTCCCGCATGGGCAGCCAGCCGAGCCTGATCGTCCTTTTCACGCTGCTTTACGCCAGTTTTGGCTCGCTGTCGCCGTTTCTTCCACCGCTGCTGCAATCGCGCGGACTGCCGCCCGAAGTGATTGGCGCGGTTATCGGTGCTGGCGTGATCGTGCGGATGGCAGTCACGCCCGCGCTGGGGCGCGCCGCCGACGGTCGCCACGCGGTTTGCCAAGCCCTCGCCGGCGCCTGCCTGTGCTCCGCGCTCGCGGCCGCCCTCTATGCCGCGCCCCTCGCTGGGACGGCGCTCATCGCCCTCGCGCTCGCGCAAGCCGCGACGCTGGCGCCGACGGCGCCCTTCGCAGACGCCTCCGCGGTCTCGGCGGCGGCACGCGGCGGGTTCTCCTATGGCCGGATCCGCGGTTTCGGCTCGGCGGCCTTCATTCTGGGCTCGCTTGGAGCTGGCGCGCTGGCGGAACGTCTCGGCGCGGCGGCTCCAGCGCTCGCCCAAGCGGCGCTGATCGCGCTGGCCGCCCTCGCTGCTTTGCGTGCGCCCGAACCGGCTCAATCGGGAGGAGCGGCAACGCCAACGCTCCGATGGTCGGATCTGTTCGCAAACCGCGCCTTCCTGCGCGCCGTCGCCATAGCTGCGCTTGCGCTCGGCAGCCATGCGCTTCACGACGGCTTCGCGATAATTTACTGGGCCAAAGCGGGCATTTCGCCATCGATCGCCGCCGCGCTTTGGTCGGAAAGTGTCGCGTCGGAAGTGCTGGTGTTCTTTTTGGCCGGGCCCTGGCTATTGCAATCATTCGGCGAGCGCGGCGCATTTGCGCTGGCGATTGGCGCTGGGGTTTTGCGCTGGAGCGTGATGGCGACGACGGCGGCTGCCCCGGTCATGGCCTTCACCGAGCCGCTGCATGGGTTGAGCTTTGGTCTTCTGCATCTTGCCGCGATGGCCGTGATCGCCCGTACCGTTCCGCCGGCCTTCGCCGCCTCGGCCCAGAGCGTCTATAGCTCGATCGGCGTTGGCGCGGCCGCGGCAGGGATTTCCTTCGCCTCGGGATTTTTGTTTTCGCAGTTCGGCGCCGCGAGCTTCTGGTTCATGGCCGCGCTTGCGGCGCTCGCGCTACCCATCGTCCTCGCGCTTTCCCGCGACCTCAACGCGAGTGTCACAAGCTAACGGCTTTGCTGGGCTACGAAAGACGATTGGCGCCGAGGTCGGGGCGTCGGCGCCGACCGATACGATGGCGCGGCATGGGCGAAGAGCCACCCGCAATCGTCGCCTTTGGCGAGGTGCTTAATGCAGGCGCTCGATGCCATGATCGCGTCCCTTCTGAGGGCGGACTCTGCCTCCTTGAGTGAGAGTGCGGTATCGGGTTTTCCACGACGAGTAAAGAGTTGTGTGATTCTGCGTGCAAAATTCCTATGACCGTTTGCAAGCGATTTTGGCGTGCGCGCCCGTCTCCTATCTGGCGTGGACGAATGCGGTCGGCGAGACAGGGGTCAGGAGTCGACGTCCCCGGGGGAGGGTTGGTTGTGGTCGCGCCGCTTCCTGACGAGATCACTCTGGATGGCGGCCGCGAGATGTGGACGGAAAAGCGCTGGCGGGATTTCGTCCCGCGCCTGGAAAAGTGGATGTCGTTTTGGGAAGAGACTGGACGCCGCCCGATCGCTTGAACGGAAAGGGCCTTCGCCAGGCCACCCTTATCCAGCCGTTTGGACCGCGCGAGAACGTGTTTTCCTGGCAGGCGTTCATCGGAATGCATTGGCCGGCGACCAAGACCGAACGGGGTCAGCCCGAGCCCAACGCCCCGATCGGCGCGCTAGAAATGCGCTCCTGTCCAATCGCCGGACCAAGAGGGATAAGCCGCTGTCAAGTTATGGCTAACCCTGATAAACAGATCGCAAGGGATTGAAGATCCGCAACAATCTCGGGTGACTGATCAAATTACCGTCACCGTGAATGTCGCAGGAACAACAGCCGATCGCCGACGTTGATCTTAATGATGCTCATCCTACTCGTGTGGGGCGGAAATGGTGCGTGCCGGTGAAGCGTTAGTGGAAGTGGGTTGGCACCTTAAAGGCACGGGATATCAATTCGTCACGGTCACGCCCGCTACCCATCGTCTTATCAACAGCAAGCCGGGTCATAAATCAGGGACCTTGGCGTCGATGTTCGGCTGGAGCAGATGGGTCCGAATCGAGGAAGTCGATCAAATCCTTCTCGAGTTGCTGGAGACCGCCGACGTCATTGAGTTCAAAGACGGGTTCGCTCGCGTTACAGTGAGATTTTCGACGCTGGGCGACCAACTCTTCGTCCATTCCGCCTACCCTACGGAAAGTGAAGATTCGGTCTTTTTCGGTCCCGACACTTATCGCTACTGCCGGACCATTCGTTACGACATCGCGAATCTTCCACCAAAAGACGGACTTACTATCCTCGATCTTGGCTGCGGTTGCGGAGTGGGAGGGCTATATGCAGC
>DATBQJ010000281.1:0-15338 GCA_036560885.1 Methylocella sp. | reverse complement strand
GGGCGGTGCGCATGAAGTGGACGCGGCAGCGTTGCCAGGCTTTGAGGCCCTCGTGGGCGTCCGAGATCACCAGCTTGACGCCATGCAGGCCGCGCCGCGCCAGCTTTTTCGCCAACAAATCCTCAGTGTGAACCGGAGATAGAGCCAGATCGGCCGCTGGATGAGTTCGGGAGGGAACCGTACCTTTTGAAGCTGATTTACTTCATTTCCTAGCAAGCGAGCCGCTAGCGGAACCGCCAAGGCAGATTCGCCGTGACAATGCCGCGCAAAATCCTTCGGCCACCGCCAGCGACGCCCCATAGCGGGCCGGCGCGGAGAATTCGTATTTAGGAGATAACGCAATGAGCGATTTTCTCGAAAGTTCGCCCGCTCGTTCCCAGCTACAACTGGATCAAGCGCGCACACTCGAACAGCTCACCACTCTTTTCCTGGTCGCGTTCGTGGTGGCGTTGCTTTATATCGGACGCGAAATATTCATTCCAATCGCGATTGCGATTTTGGTGAGTTTCGTGTTGTCGCCGCCAATTCTTCTGCTGCGAGGTTGGGGTTTAGGTCGTGTTCCCTCCGTTTTGACTGTCGTCTTTACAGCGCTTGTCATCGCATTTTCGGTTAGCGCCGTTTTGACCCGACAAGTTTCCGAGCTTGCAGTTGATCTGCCTCTATATCAGGCGACGATCAACGCCAAACTCGACGATTTGCGCGATGCTGCCGCTAACAACGCACTCTTTGCAAAAGTTTCGGCCGCACTGAGTAATCTCGGCAAAACCAACCCGTATCGGCCAGGACCTTCGAGCGCACCTGCACCTTCGGACCGACGAATGAACCAATTGACCGAAGGTCGCGAAGAACAGCGGCCGGTTCCGGTCGAGGTTTACCAGGCGGCGCCTGGACCTTTAGCCACTGTGCAGACTTTTGCCGGAACCGCGCTTTCGTCTCTCGAGACGACCTTCATCGTCGTCGTCTTCATAATCTTCATACTTTTGCAACGCGAGGATCTGCGCAACCGCTTCATCAGGCTTGTCGGATCGAGCGATTTGCAGCGCACGACCCTGGCGTTAAATGACGCGGCCGGGCGGCTCAGCCGATTTTTTATGATTCAGACGCTCGTGAATGCTGCCTTCGGCGTTATCATTTCTGTTGGCCTCTATTATATCGGCGTGCCTAGCTCGATCCTTTGGGGCATCGTCGCATTCTTCCTACGGTTCGTCCTTTACATTGGCCCGCTCATCGCCGCTGGTTTTCCCGTGGCCCTAGCGGCAGCGATCGATCCGGGTTGGGGCATAGCGCTCGAAACCTTGGCCTTGTTTCTTATTGTTGAACCCATCATCGGGGAAGGAGTGGAGCCTTGGCTTTACGGCCGCAATACGGGGCTTTCACCGATAGCCGTCGTGATCTCGGCGACGTTCTGGACGTGGTTGTGGGGCATTGTTGGTCTTGTGTTGTCGATCCCGATCACTGTCTGTCTTGTCGTGCTCGGGCGGCACGTAGAGCGGCTGGCTTTTCTCGATGTCATCTTCGGCGACGCGCCGCCTCTGACTCCGGTCGAAAATTTCTACCAGCGCATGCTCGCTGGAGATGCCTCGGAAGTCGTCGACCAAGCCGAACAATTCTTGAGGACCAATTCGCTAATCGACTATTACGACGAAGTGGCGCTCCCAGCTTTGCTGATGGCGCAGGTAGACCTTCGCCGTGGCGCGCTCGATGAGCCGCGACAAAGGCGGATCAAGGAAACGATCGACGAGGTCATCGAGGATCTGTCGGATCATGTCGATCAGCCACCTGTGGAGGCCCCTGCGCCCGAGCCTTCTGCGTCGGAGGACTCGCGAGAAGCTTCTCTACCAACTTTTATGCCAAGTCTTGATCCGAGTCTTACTCCAAGTTCTGGGGCAAACGTCGAGGCGCCGTTGCCGGGCCTGTCGCACCCCGGTTTTACGGCCAGCCAGGAGCGCGAAAAGCCAATTCTCTGCCTCGCCGGCCGCAGTTTTCTCGATGAGGCGGCTGCGGAGCTATTTGCGCAGATCCTAGAAAAGCACGGCATGGGAGCGAAGGTTGGGCCTGCCGGGGCACTAACCGCTGGCCGGATTTCGAGCCTTTCGTCCGAGGGTGTACGGCTCGTTTGCCTTTCCTACTTCGATGCCGATTTGAGCACGGCGGGAGCCCGCTTCGCGGTTCGGCGTCTGCGCCGGCGTCTAGGTGAGGTCCAGATTCTCGCTGGCCTTTGGCAAAGTGACTCAGGGCAAGCGAAGGAGCTTTGTGCCGCGACAAAAGCGGACTTCTGCGCGACGAGGTTCGATGAGGCGCTTGCTTTTTGTCTCCACGAGGCGGTCGAATTGGAAAAGGGCACGCCTGACAAGATCAGAGTAAAGCCTGCGGTGTAATAATTTGTATTTGATTTTACGGATGGGTTTGGAGTTGCCGTGCTCGATTGCTGGAATCACCCGGTGAGTTGCTCTCCGGCCGGGCAGGAAGCCCAATGTCTGGAAGATCGAAGGTTTTAATCGACGCGAGGATCGTCTCAGAATCGTGGAAGTGGCGCGCCGTGGCCGCCAGCATGTCGGATGCATCCTCCTCGGGCGTGGCTCCAAATGTATAGAAAGTTGTGGAATGGCTCCGCGTAGCGGCCACCGCGGCAGGGTTCATCGGCTTTGCTGTGGGATAAACTACTTTGTGGGGAACCGCCGGTCGCATGGACGCGACGGCAAAGTCCAACACCAGCTGGCAGTCGAGAAAATCGCCCGTAGGTATCTGGAATTGGTGACAGTCTTCGAAGGCACGCCAATGTATGTCGGGATACAAGCACGGAGTGGTGGTAGGGGACCTAGGTCGGCTGTTCGGCAAAAGCGGGGGGCCGGTCGGCGAATGCCTGATTCATTCGTCCGTCCCAAAGGCGCACGCCCCCAGTGATTCCAGCAGTGTTGCAAACAATCTTTACACTCGCGGGGAAGGGAAACTCTATCAGCTTCGCATTGCCCCCGCCAATGTATAACACGTCATAGCTTATAACAGTTTCGAGGATGTCGATAACCTTGCGCACACGCTTGTTCCAGCGTCGCCGGCCAACAGTCTCAAGCGCCGCCTCGCCCACATATTCGTCATAAGTCTTACGCTTGCGAATGGGATGCTGGCTGAGTTCAAGATGTGGTGCGATCTCGCCGTCGCGGAACAAAGCAAAACCCATGCCCGTGCCCATCGTCAAAACGCATTCGAGACCGCGGCCGGCAATAACTCCGAGGCCTTGGATGCTGGCATCATTGAGCATGCGAACTGGTTTGTCCAATGCATCCGCGAGGACCGCGCCAAGCTTGAAACCATGCCACGATTTGGTACCGAGATTGGGAGCCGTCAAAACGGAATCCGCGCGAACGACTCCTGGGAAACCGATTGAGATCCGATCAAACTGTCCCAGCCCACGTGAGAGCTTGATCAACGCCGCAACAACTGCCTCTGGCGTGGCTGGCTTCGGCGTCTTGACGCGCGCCGGGTCTGACGACATCTCTCCTGATTCTTCGAGGACTGCCGCCTTGAGATGACTGCCGCCAATGTCGATGGCAAGAGTCAGTGGCTCCGCCTGACCTGCGTGATCATTGATGGGTATCATTTCTCGCCTCCTGGACCTAAATCGGCTGCGTGGCCCCGTAGCTGTGCCGCTTTGACACCCACTTCACAAGCTTCAACCAAACTTGCGTCGCCGTTAAGCACTTCGAACTCGGTTCGCTCACCTTCACGCCAGAAGCGAATATCGAATTTGTGCCGGCCTAGCCGAAGATCGCGTATCGTTAAGTCCGGCAACCATTCCGGTAGCAAGGGATCGACATAGAGCTTATTCCGTGGCGCGTCGGGCAGAAACCCCAGCATGGCTTGCGTCAGCATGAAGATCGATCCAGCAGCCCAGGCTTGCGGTACATTCGCGCCGATATATTGCACCGGAAACGTCGTCCCGTCACGTTGAAACGCCGTGTAGAGCTCAGGCAATTGGTTCAGCAGGAAATAGCTTCCGCCAATGCTGATGTCATGCGCGATCCGGCCCGCTTCCGCGCCAAAGCCATAGAGTTTAAACCCCATTGCGATGATTCCATTGTCATGCGGCCACACCGATCCGGTCTGATAATTGTAGGGATTGAATGCCGGATTATCGGCTGAGAGTGTGCGGATGCCCCATCCTGTCCACATGTCCGGCGCCATCAGACGTTCCACAACAAGCTTGGCCCGTTCACGCGGCACGATGCCACACCAAAGGCAATGGCCGGCATTCGAGGCGACAGTCAGGACTTTTTTCTTGTCGCCGTCGAGCGCATAGGCATAAAAACCTAGTTCGTCGTCCCAAAATGCCGCGTTGAACCGTTCGAACAGGGCAGCTGCCTTTGCCCGCAACTTCGCCGCACGATCGCCTTTTCCGAGCGCGTCAAACACCTCAGCCGTGCGGAGCCAAGCACTGTAAACATAACCCTGGAGCTCACAGAGTGCTTTCGGTCCTCTCACGAGCGAGCCGTCCGGATAGACGACGCAGTCGCCAGAGTCCTTCCAAGCCATGTTCTCGTAACCAACAGGCGATCGCGTCTGGTATTCTTGGAAGCCATCCCCATCACGGTCTCCGTAATTATCGATCCAAGTCAGACAGCCTTCAACGGTCTCTAGATGCCGCTCCAGTAAGGCTCGGTCGCCAGTTGCGCGCCAAGCCGCGTGCAGGGTGATCAAATAAAGCGGCGTGGCATCCGCAGTGCCATAATAAGGCGTATGCGGGATCAGTCTGAAATGGGCCAGCTCACCGTAGCGCAATTCGTGAAATATCTTGCCTGGCTCGGCGTCCCGGTAGGGATCGTCTTCCTTCGCCTGAAGAGAGCCGAGGATGTCTAATGATCCTCTCGCAAATTCTGGATAGATCAAAATGTTCTGCAGCGAGACAATGAGACTGTCACGTCCGAATGGCGCGATGAACCAAGGAAGCCCGGCGGCAGGCAAAAAGACGGTGTGGTCCATCCCTTCGATAGGCATGCGAAGCGCGGCCATGTCTTCAAGCGCACGGCGGAAAAGCCGATAGAATTCTTCATTGCTGGTCTGAATTTTTGCCACGGTCCGCAGCCAATCGGCAAGGGTTTCGGCGTGGCTGGACTTAGGATGATGCTCGGTGCAATCGCGTGGTGGGGCCGCATGTTCGTCGTTATCCGTCAAGGTATAGAGAAGACATGTATGCCAAGCTTCTCCGGGGTTGAGCGCGACCTCGAAGCTAAGTCGGCCATTTGCGTAGACTGCCTCTTTAGGAACGCGATGCGCGGAAATTGTAACCGCTCTGCTGAAATCGCCATTGCGATAGGTCGTGCAAAGCTGTTGACGAGTCTGCGCCCATTCGGTTGTGATCCGCCCCCGGCGGACAATATTGCCTGATTTGACCTCGAAGAGATCCGCGAAGTCGCAGCGGATGGCAATCTCAAGCTGAAATTTTACCGGCTTCATGCTGTTGTTCGTAATGTCGAGATCCTCGTGCATTCCACGATGAATCCAACGGCCGATGGTTAAGCCGAGCGTGCGCGGCGCAATGATACCCGCTTCCGTCGCGAAAGACCGATTGGTAAGGAAGATGCGCGCCGCGTAATAAGTGATAGCGCCGCCGTTCAGTAACTCCCATGGTTCGCCATTGGAGTAGACGGTCCAACTGCTAACGACACGCGTATCGAGAAAGTAAAGGCCTCTTTCGCTTGGCCAATTGATCTGCCCGTCAGGGCTGCTAATCAGGACGGTCTGGCCCTGATGGATCGAAATCTGAGGAGGACCTATCTGGACCTTGAACGACATGGCGAGGCGCTCTCGTTGAGCGGTCACTTTCAGGACCGGGAAAAATGATTAAGCTTCGTCGCCCCGTACGGTTAAGACTCGGTCACTTCTCCGTTGCGGCAATCGACGTGGCGCTATGGCCGCCGAACTCTACTGCTAGAACTCTAGTACAGCGTTTCCGAAAATCAAATCATATCAGGCGGCGTTTTCGAGTTTGTAGGACCAACGATGCATCACGGGCTGTTGGTTGATTTCCTCTATGGAAACAAATCTAAGCAACAAATTGTATGCGAGGGGGGCGTGATCAAGCCTCGGATCGCCAAACTGCGAAACCTTCCGGCGGCCGATACTATCCAAACTGCCGTCAATGAGTGGCGGGAACTATACTTTGGCGATCCGCGGTGATCACGCTGCGACGGTCCGCATCGCACCGTTCTCAAGAGCGACATAGCCTGCCAGCCCGGCGTGTCGCAATAAGTTGGGCGATTCAAAGGTGAAAATGTTTTCTGCGCGATTAGAATGAGTTGGTGATGCAGAGGCGACGTCCACGCAAGAGATCATCATCGGTCGCGCGACGGCGCCGCGAGATCCGGCTCGGACCCAGGCACCGTGAAGGGTAACTTGGGTGCAGTGCGTGGCCATTGCGGCCAACGTAGTTTACTGTGGATGCTGTGGCCAACGGTGCTGGCGAGCCGAACTACAATTCAAAGGCCACCGTTTTGGCTCTACAAATTGCTGGCTGAGGCGACTCTATTTCCGATTGGCCTTGCTTGCACGGACACGGGCGCGCGCCGGTAGGCGGCATCTATGCCGCGGGAACTTTTTTGACCCATTTGGATTTCTGAACCTGTCTGAAACAATTATGGGTCCACCGAGAGGACTCCGCGCGGCGATCCACCGTAAGGGAGGGCTCTCCATGGACAGTGATGACGTGCCACATCCGAAAAAGCTGTTCAGACAAAGTGGAGCCAGCTTTTAAGGATCATAAATCTATGGATGGCGCAGCCATAATTATAGCCCTGTTGATTTTCGTCGCGCCCGCCTTTGCCGACGAACTTCCCCTCAACCCGGCCGTCACACAAGCGACGATCGGCGACACGATTTGCAAGCCGGGCTGGACTAAGTCGGTTCGCCCGCATTTGCATGCCATGGATCAAATCAAGCGGACCAAGCTTCGTGCCGCGGGCTGGACAGACGCGGACAAGAACCGATTTGAGCTCGAATACATTATTCCGCTCAGCCTCGGCGGGGCGCCCGATGATCCGAAAAATTTTCATCTGGAGCCAGGAAATGAGGTCGTAGAAAAGAAGGAGGCCCTGGAGGCTTGCCTGCCGCGTTTGGTGTGCGAGAGGCGGTTAATGCTAGATGACGCCAGGAAAGCTGTTTGGCGGGACTGGCGCGCCGCTTTGCGCCTTTGCCGGGATTGAGGCTGAGGCGCGGGCGCATCGCTGTGATATTGCCTGCTGGGGGTTCGCGTTGTGGATTTTTTCACATATCGTCCATGGCGAACCCCGCGGCTGAATCGAGTGGCCAGTTCTCAAGCTTGATTTCAACCGTTTCGAGGATTAGTGGCGACTCCGGCCCACCGCATATTCGACGATGCGCTCGGGACAGCCGGCAAGACGGCGCCCGACGCGCGCAGGAGCCGGAAAAGTCGCGATGCGCTTGTCGTGTTAAGCGTTGCCGATGGGAACCGAGGTCTGGCTGCGACGTTTTCGAGCGAGCCCGCATGTGGTGTCGCAACAGCAAAGGAGCTCTGTTATGTTAAAAGCGCTCGCGTCGTCCGCCTCGATCCTCGCTTTCACTAGCAGTCTTGCTTTCGCAGAAACCACAATAACCAGAGAGCCATCGACGGGACGCGCAGTCGTGACCAATCCGTCGTCGTCGCTTTCGACAAACCATTGGCTTGCCTCCGACGTCTATAAGGCGGATATCTATGATCCCTCCGAACACAAGATCGGCAAGATCACTAATCTTATGATCGATAGCAACGGCAGTGTCACGGCCGCGATCGTCAGCGTTGGCGTTCCCCAGAAAGACATCGTGGTTCCGTTCAAGGAGCTGAAAGTCTCCACTCGCGACGGCAAGGATTGGCTGGTTCTCAATCGCACGAAAGGCGAATTAATGATGGCTCCCGCCGGCAATAATATGCAATCCCCGGGCGAGTATCGGGGCCAAGGAGGCAATATTCGCTAACGCGCGGCGCATGGCGAATTCTTTGAACTTTTGAGCATTTTACTCTCCCCTCGATTCTCGGTGCGCACGCCCGCATAGAGGCTGGATCGAATCGATACCGATGGCCTTCCGACAAAGCTCGAGCTCTAGGTCGAGTCGCTTAAAAGTTTCTCCTGCGCTTTATATGATTCTATTTTCGTTTTCGCGGTTTTCTCTTGGTCGTGGTCTCAGCCATGCTTACCTCCACCTGGCATTTGGGCCAAAAGGCGAATCCGCCTAACTGTTCCCTCCCCATAAATGTGTCACTCGGCGAAAAAATGCCCGCCGGAGAAGCGACGGGCATTGTGGAGTGAGGGATCTGCCTGGCCGTTAGGCTGCGGCGTTGCGTAGATTGCGGACGCGGTCGTGATTTGCCTTGACGCCTTGGTATTGCCGCTCGACGAGCGTCCTTACATCGGGCGGCAGGTTTTCCTTGAGCGCCGCCTCATAAGCAGCTTTGGCGGCATCTTCGCCACGCTCACACTCGGCGAGCACCGCGTGTTCATTCATGCCAGTGATAGCGGACTTTATGTGGGTCCAGGCACGATGCATGGAGCCGCTTACGGAGCCGCCCTGCGCGGGATCACCACCGCAATTGCGAACCTTAGCATCCAATTCTGCTGCGCCCTCGGCGCAACGCGACGCCGCTGCCTCGAACAGCGCCTTGAGATTAGGGCTCTGAACGCCCTCAGCACATGTGCGAAAGCCTTGTTCTCCATCGCGGCTAATTTCAAGTAGTTCGTTCAACGTCGTGATTACGTCCTGATTGTCCATGGTCAGTTCCTCTTTCTTGAGCCACCCACCCCTACCGCAGGTTGCTGCCAGGGGTTCCTTGGCGCCGGCTACACTTTTTGCCGACTGGCTTAGAAGTCCAAAGGGTTTCGAAAGTTCCTACGGCATGACGCGTTCCGGCGCGGTACAGATGCCCGTTCAGGAAGCCATCTTTTGGCAACTTTTCGCGCACCGACGGCACGCATCCACGCAATCCCGCATTTCACCTATGCGCTCACAGTCTGCGGCGCATTGTTCGCAAATCTCGGCGCATTGGCGGCAGGTGAGTTTGTGTAGTGCCGAGCCGAGCAGCATGACATGCGCTGACGTACGGCAAATCTCGGCGCAAGCCATCATCAAACTGAAATGCTGGCGTTCGCTATGTTGACCGCCGATCTCCAAACAATGTCCCATTGCAGTCGATAGGCACGTTTGATAACAGCGCAAACATTCGGCGATGCAAGTTTGCATTTCATCATTCACCAGATGCATAGGATTGCTCCATTCACAATCTGTGCCCAGGATGGAACAGGCAGAGATGCTCTAGAAACGAGAGTTTGTTGCTTTGGTTCCTCCGGATATTCCGCTAAAGGTCTGTGGGCCCTTATGGTCAAGGCGCCTTGAGCGAATCACTTGCGCCTGGGCCCACGCGGCGGCCGGCGGGACGCTTTTCGGGCCATTGATCGGAAATCTTCAGAAATGAACGAACGCCTGCGCACCACAGCCTTGTACATAAGTATTAGAGACTGCTCCGGTGAGCGGCGCCTTTGAACTTCTCGCTTTGTCGTTCGTTCAAGACGCGAAGGAACCGACGGCTTTGGCGAACGCAGACGAAATAGAGAATCCCACGAATTCCCGAGCACTAAGCATTCTTGGCCCGGGACTTATTACCGGTGCGTCGGATGACGATCCTAGCGGCATCGCCACTTACTCCCAGGTGGGCGCGCAATTTGGCTTCAGCATTTCCTGGACGATGCTGGTCAGCTATCCATTGATGGCGGCTATTCAAGAAATCAGCGGCAGGATCGGGCGCACCACGGGGCGTGGAGTCGCCGGCAACATTCGCCGTCATTATCCTGCTTGGCTACTGAATGCCATTGTTGGTCTTCTCTTTATCGCGAACACGATCAACATCGGAGCCGATCTCGGAGCGATGGGTGATACCTTGAGCTTGTTGATTGGGGGCCGCCACCTCTTATATGTCGTGCTCGTTGGCGTTTTGTGCGTCGTGCTCCAGATCTTTGTCCAGTACACGCGCTACGTCTTGGTTCTTAAGTGGCTGACGTTCAGTCTTTTTGCCTACTTTGGCACGGTCATGGCCGTGCATATTCCTTGGAAGGAAATGGCTCGCGGCCTTTTCATACCCACGCTTTCCGCGGACACGACATTCTGGACATCCGTGGTCGCCATTCTTGGGACCACAATCAGCCCCTATTTGTTCTTCTGGCAGGCGTCCCAAGAAGTCGAGGACGTCGAAGCAACGTCCCTACGCGACCCGCTCAAATATGCGCCGGATCAGGCCAAGAGCACGCTGAAGCGCATTCGGCTGGACACCTACGTCGGAATGGCATTTTCAAATCTCGTTGCGATTGCGATCATAGTCACCACGGCCGCCACTTTGCATGTCCATGGGATCACCAACATTCAATCCTCAAGTCAAGCTGCCGAAGCACTTCGTCCCGTAGCCGGACAATTTGCCTTCATCATCTTCACTTTGGGTATTTTGGGCACCGGCCTTCTCGCGGTTCCCGTGCTCGCTGGTTCGGCCGCCTATGCTATCGGCGAAGCCCGGAGGTGGCCGACTGGATTAGCGCGGCAGCCGCTTCAAGCCAAGGCGTTTTATGCGACCTTGGCGATCGCTACTTTGATTGGGGTTGCATTGAATTTTACGTCATTCAATCCAATCCAGGCACTATTCTGGTCCGCGGTCATCAACGGTGTAGTGGCGGTGCCGGTGATGGTCCTGATGATGCTTCTTACCGCCAATGCAAAGGTCATGGGTCAATTTACGGTGACTGGCCTCCTGCGTTTTACGGGGTGGCTGGCGAGCGCAATCATGGCGGCTGCGGTAGCCGGTATGCTCGTTACCGTAGTCCTATAGCGCAGGGTGGCCCAGGTCTCCCATTGGAGCTCGGCGGCGCCGAGGCGCTAACGTTTCGCAATGCTGTGACGACGAACGCCTTCGCCTGATATTTGCTCCCATCTGGTTGTCGCCAAAAATGGTGGCATCCTTTTCGAGCTAATGACCAGCGAGGAGACGCTGCTCGCGCCAGGAACACCACAAGCGTTTCTTAATACGCTGCAACCCGCGAGTTGCCGGTATCGTCGGAATGCGGTGTAGGAGATGATGCACGAGCTCTGGCTTGCAGAGGGTGCTTGGGTTAGGCAGCTACGAAACGGCCTGGACTTGGCTCCATAAGTTGCGGCGAGCAATGGTTCGGCCGGGCGGGGATTGCCTCGCTGCTTTTAAGGTCAATGAGATTCTTATTGGTGGTCGAGAGAAGAGCGCGCGAGGCTGTGAATTGTAGTGCAACGGGCTTCGACTTTACCGAGCCGCATGCGCAGGCGCGGCTAACCGCCGCAGCGTCAATACCCGCGATGTTGGTATCTGAACTGATGCTCGTAACTGCTTCTCCCGAAACGGGACACGAATTTCGGGGCACACGTGTTCTGCGGCGAATAAGCTTATCGCGCAAACGTCGACAACAAAAAATCCGTACTTATATTCGGAGCGCGCCGCCCAATACCGTATTGTTTCGTTTAAGCGGTCAACATGGAGCGGCGAGAGGAGCAATCAGATGCGTACTGAAACCGGAATGTCCTATCAGTCGTGCTCAAACGGGCGCGGATGCTGGAATGGAGTGCCCTGGAAGCCAGTGGAAATTTTGGCGATGATTTTGGGCTTTATCGTGTACTGGCCGATCGGTTTCGCGGTCTTGGGTTGGAAATTCTGGCAGAAGAAATCCGGCTATCCCGGCGACATTATCTCCTTCGGGCGAGAAAAATGGGGAAACTGGGCGAACTGGGCGCGCGGTTCCGACCGCTGGGGCTTTTCGGTAAAGACTGCTTCCGGTTTCGGCATGAACTCGACTGGAAATCGTGCCTTCGACGAATGGCGCGCCGCAGAACTCGCGCGGCTGGAAGAAGAACGCCAAAAGCTCGTTGCCGCCGAGCGCGAATTTGCGGAATTCATGGAAAATCTCCGCCACGCAAAGGATCGCGAGGAGTTCGAGCGGTTCATGAACGAGCACAGAAACCAACAAGGTCGCCCGTCCGGACAATAGAACTAATCGCGGACTTCACGATTCCCGGTCGGCACGTTTGCGGATGACGATTTCGGCAGAATCGCTGGACGCGGCGAACAGCATGAAGGGAAGGTTCGGGAACGCTACGACATCAGCAAACATGCTGTACGAAGGATGTCGACGGCGCGCTTCGCGAAATGCCAAGCATGGCCGATGTGGACGCGCCACATCGGCCATGCTTTTAGCGCCAAAAAAGAATCAGCAGAATTATTATTGGCAGTGGTATGCCCAGCAGCCAAAGCAGTGCGCCGCGTCCCAGTCCCATTGCATTTCTCCTTCAAGCCTTATGTTAAGCGGCAAACGCCCAAGCGGAATCTTAGTTCCTGCTCGAAGAAGTGTTTATGGACGATCCCGCGCGACCCACAGGTTTAGGACTGTCGCTTCACGTTTTGCTGGCTCAACGTGTCGTCCATGAGCGAGATCAAGTCTGCTAAGCAATACGGTTTGCAAAGCCGTGGCAGTCCGATTTCCTGGGGGCCCAGAAGCTCGGCGTAACCAGTCGCGAGGATGATTGGCAAGTTGCGGATGCCGCGAATTTGATCGGCGAGCTCGCTGCCGGTCATATGGGGCATCGCGTGGTCTGTTATCACGAGGTCGATCGTTGAATCCCCCTTAAGAATATTAAGTGCCTCTGTCCCGGAAGACGCCACGAGGACTTGGTGGCCGAGGCACTGCAGCATGGATGCCGTGGTTTCGGCAACCTTTGGATCATCGTCGACGAGAAGAATGATGCATGACCGCGAACGGACAGGAGTGTCCGACGATGCCGGAGGTGGGGGTTCCGCCGCGCCTCGTTTCACGACGGGCAAATAAAGCTCGACCGTTGTTCCTACACCGACTTGGCTAGCTAGGCACAAGGCGCCCTCGGATTGCGCGGCAAGGCCATAGACCATCGAGAGACCCAATCCCGTGCCCTTTCCCAACTCCTTCGTGGTAAAAAATGGTTCGGAGGCTCGCCGGAGCGTCGCCTCATCCATACCGATTCCCGTGTCCGTTAAAGCGATGCATACGTATTCGCCTGCTTTAAGGCTCCGGATGCTGCCGGCCTTTACATTTTCACGCCGGACGGCAATTTGGAGGCAGCCGCCTTCCGGCATCGCATCGCGTGCATTTAAGGCAATATTCAGAAGAGCGAGGTCGAGCTGGTTGGCGTCCGTGCGGATGGCCGGAAGGCCGTCCTCCAATTTCACGGCAATCTCGATTGCGGAGCCGAGCGAACGTCGCAACATATCGGTCATGCCATTGATGAGCCTCGGAACATCCACGGCCTCCAGCTTGAGGTCCTGACGCCTTGCGAAGGCAAGCAGCCTCGCAGTCAGGGTCGTGCCCCGATCCACGGCTTCAGAAGCGCGAGCAAGTCGAGACTTAATATCGACGTCATCTGATAGGCGCCGCGAGAGAATCTCGAGATTTCCGGAAATGACCTGCAGCAAATTATTGAAATCATGCGCGATGCCCCCAGTGAGCTGGCCTAGGCTTTCGAGCTTCTGCATCTGCTGCACCTGAGCCCACGCCGTTTCCCGCTCGCGGGTGCGTTCCTCTACCCGCCGTTCCAGTTCGGCATTTGCACGGGATAGCTCGGCGGTCCTCTCCTCGACGCGATGCTCCAGCTCCGCATTAAGAAGTGCGAGCTGTCGGGTCGTCCGGAATAGGTCGGCAAATACCCGCACCTTGGCCCGAAGTAGTTCTGGGACTACCGGCACAAGCAAATAGTCGACCGCCCCGTAGCTGTACCCTTTGATACGATCGGGGTCTGTCAGCGCGATGGCAGAGACAAAAATGATTGCGGTCTGCTGAAAGCGAGGATGATCGCGGATCATCCCGGCGAGTTCAAAACCGTCGAGCTCCGGCATGCAGACGTCGCAAAGAACAATAGCGATGTCCTTCTTGAGAAGCTGCTCGAGCGCCTCTCGCGCGGACCCGGCTGTGATCAAGTTTTCTCCAAGGTCTTGCAATATAGCCTTGTAGCTGAGCAGCTTCGCAGGCTGGTCGTCGACCAACAGAATGTTAATCGGTTCCTTGGTCATGAATCCCCCCGCCTACCGGTGAAGCCAAAACCGTAGAGTTGATAAAAGCTGTTCCGTGTTAACAGGCTTGGCCAGGTAATCAGATGCGCCGGCTTCAAGACATTTTTCACGGTCGCCCTTCATAGCCTTGGCAGTCAAGGCGACGATTGGTAAGCGACCGAAGAGCGGATTGCTACGGATCAGCCGAATAATCTCATATCCATCCATTTCCGGCATCATAATGTCAATCAAGACAATGGCTGCGCCCGAGTTTGCATCAAGCAGTGCAATCGCCTCGCTGCCCGTTGTGGACGTCAGTACGTGCATTAAGCGGCGTTCGAGAACGCTGCTTAGAGCAAAGATATTGCGTGCATCGTCATCGACAAGAAGAACAGTTTTTCCAGCCAAGTCCTCATCCGAGCCGTGCAACCGCTCAAGCATGCGCCGTTTTTCCGCCGGGAGACTGGTCACGTCGCGGTGGAGGAAAAGCGCGGTTTCATCGAGTAACCGTTCGGGCGATTCGACTCCTTTTACGACAACGCTACGCGCCATTGTGCGCAACCTCGCGTCCTCTTCTGGCGATAGTTCGCGTCCCGTGAACACAACAACCGGAATATCCGGTATCGCCGCATCGCTTGCGATCCGTTCCAAAAAGTCAAATCCGGACATGTCGGGGAGCCGCAGGTCGAGGACGATGCAATCCGCGGTTTGCTCGCGGAGGATGGCAAAAGCGTCGGCACCCGTTTCGGCCGCGATGATGTCGAGGTCGTCATGGCCGAGCAACTGCGCAATGCTCAGGCTTTCCGAGGCATTATCCTCAAGGATTAACAGGCGCTTGCGCGGGGTGCTAATAAATTCCTTGATTTTTGTAAGCGTCGACCTCAAGTCCTCCTTGCTTGCAGGTTTAGTGACAAACGAAAAGGCTCCCCTGGCTAGGCCGTGTCGGATACCGTCGTCAGCAGTCAGGATTTGAACTGGAATGTGCCTTGTCGAAGGATTCTGCTTTAGCTGACCGAGGACGCTCCAGCCGAGCATGTCGGGAAGGAACACGTCTAGGGATATAGCGCTCAGCCGGTAGTCGCGGGCGAGTTCGAGCGCGGTGGCGCCACGATCAGCTACGAGAACTTTAAACTGTAAGCCATGCGCCAAATCGACCAGAAAATTCGCATAGTGCACGTCGTCCTCAACGATCAGCAAAATTGCGTCTTCCGGTTGAAGGTTAGCGCGGTCGTCTAGGATCTGCGCCTCCGGGCGCTCTGGCGCGGGCATGCTC
>DATBQJ010000280.1:0-8442 GCA_036560885.1 Methylocella sp. | reverse complement strand
CCCTGCCGCTACAGTGCCCACATGCATGCCTTCGACATCATAAGAGCGCGTCACACAATCGGCGATATTCCAGCCGCCCTTCAGGACCCACTGGTACGACGGGATATAATTGCGCACGAGCGACAGGATCATCATGACCACATGCTCGGAAACGCTGATCGAATTGCAATAGGTGACCTCTGCGACCGTGACTCCGTGGTTCATAGCGGCCTGGAGGTCGGTGTGGTCTGAACCAATCCCGGCGGTGATCACGAGTTTCAGTTTCGGCGCCTTGGCGAACCGTTCCGCGGTCATATAGGCTGGCCAGAATGGCTGCGAGATAACGATCTCGGCGTCGGGCAACTCGCGATCGAGGACAGAATTCGCGCCGTCCTTGTCAGAGGTCACAACGAGCTTGTGGCCGTGGGATTCGAGATATTTCCGCAAGCCCAGTTCGCCGGACACGCTCCCTAGGAGCAAGCCGGGCTTGAAATCGATCGCTTTGGGCGTCGGAAGAGTCTGGCCGTCTGGATAGCGATCGATTTTGGGAAGATCATCCCTGGGATAAGACTTTGGATAACCATCTACCGGATCATCGTAAAGTACGCACACGACCTTTGCCATCACGTTCTCCTTTGTATAGATGCTGAATACAAGAAGAAGAGCCATTCTCTCAAGTTTAAGGTGAACATTCTTTGAAGACTCGCAGAATGATAAGTTGTCCTGAAAACCAGAGTTTCAAGCGTTTCCTCGTTTGCCTGATGGCGAGGCCGTTCAGATATAATTTTGCTCGCCTCAGCGAGCTTAAGCTCTTACTAAACACTGTTTTTATCCAATGAAATCTTTTGAACGATCGATAGGATAGTCCGATCATTTTTGCCGCGCCGCCTCCGCGAGTCCATCCTCGAAGTCGGCGCCGTGCGTGCAGGCGACGAGCGCGCTTGCCATCGGCGGCAATGGATCGCGATCGGTCAAAACGAGCCCAATGACCTGGCCGTGCATCGGCTCCACAAGATCAATCCCCACCAAATCGAGCGGCCCGGCAAATACATAAAACAATGTGTGCGGGACAATGCTGGCATACCCTCCGTGCCGGAGGTACGAACAGATGCCAAGGAAGGAATTACTGACAATCAGTGGCTTTGCTTTGACGCCTAACGACTCAAAAACGGCATTGATGATGCGGCGGTTCTGCATGTCTTCGCTAAGCAGGCAGAGCCGCTCACCGGCTGCCTCCCGCCACGAAATTGTCTGGCGTCCTTTGTAGCTGCTTCCCCGCCGGTCACGAAGACGTAGCGTTCATTGTAAAGAGGTACACGGCGAACATGTTCCAAAGGTTCGTTGTCAAGGTAGGTAACCCCAGCGTCCAACTCAAAGGCGTCGAGTCCTTTCTGGATCGCCCGTGACGTCATGGACGTCACCTCGACGGTTGCTGCGGGATGGGCAGAAGAAAATCGAGCTGTCAGACAGGATACCAACGGCATCGCGGCCGGGATGATACCAAGCCGGAGCGATCCTGTGAGACCGCAGCGCAGACCCGCGAGGTCTATCCGCAAGCCATCGTAGTCGTTGAGTATTTGCTGCGCCCAGGCGAGTACCCTTTCGCCTTCGGCGGTAAGGCCCAGAAACCGGTGGCCGCGAACGACAAGCCGGAACTCCAGATCCTCCTCAAGCTTGCGGATCGCAGCCGAAAGTGTCGGCTGGGAAATGTGGCATGCCTCCGCCGCCCGCGCAAAATGCTTCTCACGCGCGAGCGTGACGAAATAGCTAAGATGACGAATGAACATCGGAACTGACCGCAGCGCGTCTAGCCGCCGGACAGTTATATTATAAATTTATATAACGATACCAGTCCGGCGCGGCGCAGGTCCCGCTCTAAACTGGCCTGCCAGTGACGCCACCGCCGCGCGCGAAAACATTGCGCAGAAAATCCCCGCCCAGCGCAATTCCCGCGTCATCGATGGCATGGCCGAGGCCAGGTCTCGGCACCGCTGTCACGGGCACGCCCGCTGCTTCGAGCGTAGTCTTTGCGTGTGCCATCGCCAGGAACGGCACAACATCATCCGCCTCGCCATGAACGAGGAGAACCGGCGGTTTGCTCAGGATGTCGCTTCGCCACCCCTCGCCGCCCGGCAGGGCTCCGGAATAGGCAACGATGCCGGCAATTTGCGTTCGCCGCCGCAAACCGGCGTAAAGCGCTGTCGCGGCGCCTTGCGAAAATCCGGCCAGCGCCAGGTTTGTGTCTGCGAGCTGGCGGCTGGCCAGCAGTTCATCGAAAAAGCGATCAAGAATTGCGGTGGCCTGCCGCAAGCCGGCGAGCAAAGTTTCCGGTGTGCGGTCAGCCAAGCTGAACCATTGCCTGGCTTCCGGCCCGTAATCCCACGGAAATGGCGCATTCGGCGAGATGAACTCCGCCTTGGGCAAAGTCTTTTGCCAAGCGCGGGCAAGTGAAATGAGGTCATTGCCGTTGGCGCCGACCCCGTGCAGAAGTACCACGAGATATGCCGCCTTGCCGCCGTAAAGCGGCGCCAACCTAGGCCCGTCGAGTTGCATCGGTATCGGTCCTTCCTGGCCCAGCCGACTATGACACTCGCGCCGTGTCCACGCAGGACAAGTAGTCATAAAAAGATTTGTATATCAATGGAGTAGGTCAAAATTTGGCAGCGCCGTCGTCCTGGTAAAATTTTGAGCAAAACACGATATCGGCGCGCCGGACTCATCTCTAACGCGTTGCAGCCCCCCAGAGCTCACCGGTGGCGTCCGCCATTCCGAGGGAGGCGCATTTCCTAAATGCGCCCACAAATCGGTCGCAAAACCCAATCATCAAGATAAAAGTCTCAGGGAGCTGCCTCGCGCCATGGAAAAAGACGTGCCTCGCCTTTATCTGCTCGCGCCGCCTGTCTTTAATTTGGCCTTTTATCCGCTCCTCTTCGCGGCGGCCTTGCGCGCCGTTCGCCTTAGGACGCCAACGCCGGACGCGGCCGAATGATCGATGCCTCCCGCAACCGCATTGTGCGGCTTTGTACCGGCATGGTGGCGGCATGGGCCGTTTTGCAAGGCGGCGAAATTTGCGCGCATGCGCAGGCTAGCCCGGGCGCGCAGCAGCCGGGCAAAGCCGCAACGCCATCCACCGCGCCGCCGGTGACAGATTCTTTGCCGGTTCCCGTGCGGCTTGGCGGCGCACCGGACTTCGCCTTCGCGGCTTATCAGCGCGGCAATTATGTGACCGCAATGCGCGAAGCAATGAAGCGGATCGAGGCCGATCCCGGCGACGGACCGGCCATGACCCTCATCGGCGAGCTTTATTTGCATGGCCTCGGCGTCCGGAGCGATGCCACCGAAGCTGCCCGCTGGTACAAGCTCGCGGCCGAGCGCTCCGACCCAGCGGGCATGTTTGCCCTCGGAATCGCTAAACTCAACGGCGAGGGCGTACCGCAGGATCGCGCCGGAGCGGCGGGGTTATTCGAACAGGCGGCGGCGCAAAACCATCCCGGCGCGCTCTATAACCTTGGCGTTCTGGCGCTCGGAAACGCTGGCGGCGCCCCGGATTACGAAAAAGCCGCGCGGCTCTTCAAACAATCCGCCGAACTTGGGCTGTCCGATGCTGCCTATGCGCTGGGCCTATTGTACCGGAAAGGCACCGGCGTTGAACAAAGCGACGCGCAAGCCGCGCAGTGGATTGGCCGCGCGGCGCGGGACGATAACGTTCCGGCGCAAGTCGAATACGCGATCATGCTTTTCAACGGCATCGGCGTCGCGAAGGATGAAACGGCGGCAGCGAAGCTCTTTCTCAAGGCGGCGGCGCGCAACAATCCCGTCGCGCAAAACCGCGCCGCGCGCATTCTGGCGGCCGGGCGCGGCCTGCCAAAGGATATGGTCGAAGCGATGAAATGGCATCTTCTCGCAAAGTCCGCCGGAGAGAAGGATGCCTGGCTCGACGGCGAATTGGCCAAGCTCTCGGCGCAAGAGAAGTCCGCCGTCGAGGCGAGCATGCATGAATATGTAGGGAATTGAGACCGGGGCGCGCCGCCGCCGGCGCAATCAGGATCGAACAAGAAAGGTGTCAATCACACAGGGACTTCGGGCGTGGTCTAGCCGCGTGACCGCAAGTAAAAATTTGACGGCCGGCGGCGAGATCCCCGGAGGCAAGAGAGAGTGACGTGAAACTTCGGGTCGGTTACGAACTGCAATACGAATTTCCACAGCCCACTCCGCTGATCGCGATGCTCAACGTCCATTACTCGCGTATTGCGGATCTAGCGGCGCCGGATCACATCGTCATCAGCCCCCCAGTTCCGGTGTCCTGCTACCGCGATGGTTTTGGCAATTGGTGCAGCCGCATGGTTGCGCCCGCGGGGCATGTGGGCTTGTCGACCGACGCTGTCGTGACTGATTCCGGTCTGCCCGATCCGGTGGTGCCGGACGCTGGCCAGATCGCGGTGGAGAAGCTCCCGGAAGAGTCCATCGTCTTTCTTCTCGCGAGTCGCTTTTGCGACAGCGATCGATTGTTGGATTTGGCCTGGACTCTGTTCAAGGATTCGACGCCGGGCTGGGCGCGCGTCCAGGCAATCTGCGATTTCGTCAATCAGCGGATCAAGTTCGGCTACGAGCACGCCCGGGTAACAAGGACGGCGTCGGAAGCCTATCAGGAAGGTGTGGGAGTGTGCCGCGACTATACGCATTTGGCGGTCGCGTTCTGCCGGGCCATGAACATTCCGGCCCGTTACTGCACCGGATATCTGGGCGACGTCGGTACCCCGCCACCGTTTCCGCCCGGCGATTTCGCGGCGTGGTTCGAGGTCTACCTCGGCGAGCAATGGCATACTTTTGACGCGAGGAATAACGTGCCGCGCATCGGCAGAGTCTTGCTTGCCAGGGGACGCGACGCCGCCGACGTCGCGATTACCACGACGTTCGGCCCCAATAAACTCGCGAGCTTCCGGGTCTGGACCGACGAAATTTTGGACGGGCAGGCGTGAGAGCCTCCCTTTAGACGAGGATCGGTAGGAACGAAATGTTAGCCGGGAAACCGCGATTCAATCCGCACGCACGCGCTCCAATCGGACGCAACGCTCCGGGATGATGCGATGACCGGCCGGCGCGCCGGCTTGCCTCGTCTTTCACTTTCACGCTACAAGGGCGCTGTCGTCCTGCGGCTAATGCTGGGTAGTGTAACCGCCCCGGAACGATAAATCCGGTGCGGCCAAAGAATTGGGAGAATGAAACATGCGACAGTTCTTGCTGGCTTCGGCCGCCATTGCGTGCCTGGGCTCAGGTGCGAATGCGCAGACGCAATTGAACGCCTATGCTGACAAGGACGGCTATATTGACGTTCAGGCTTTGACCTGCGCGCAGCTCGCCAACACCTTTCAGGAAGACGCGAACTATCTGACGATTTGGTACAGCGGCTGGTACAATGGCCTCGCCATAAGACATCACGCGAACATTCCACGCTCCAAGGAAGTCGAGCATGAAGTGATCGTGTATTGTAAGTCCAATCCGGATAAGAAAATCATCAAGGCCATCGATGTCGTGATCAAGCAAATGCGAAAAGAGCGCGGCATCGAAATCTCGAAATGAAATAGGACGTTGGAGCGTGTCCTCGTAGGACATGCTCCAACTTTTCGATTTGGAACTTGTCGAGGTCGCGACGCAGCCCTTAGGGAGATGGCCAAAGGCATACGTTCGACCCACGCAACAACATCCCACGGATCGGCAGGGTTTTGCTGGCGCGGGGACGCGACGCGGCAGATGTCGCGATCACCACGACGTTCGGCCCCAATTCCCTCGCGAGCTTCCGGGTCTGGACCGACGAAATTTTGGACGGGCAGACATAGCGGCCTTTCTCATTCGGGTGAGCTACCGCCAAATGCAGATCGGCCCAGCCTTGATTTGCACAGATTATTCTTTCTTGAGCCGCCGCAGCCACAGGCGGGCCTGGGCACGGACGTTTTTGGGCGCGGTGCCACCAAAACTGGTCCGGCTGCGTACTGAATTCTCGATGCCGAGCACCGTAAAGACCTCCTTCCCTATTCGCGGCTCGACCGCCCGCATTTCGGCGAGAGACAGATCTTCAAGGTCCTTTTTCTGCGCGGCGGCGATGGCAACGAGGCGCCCGGTGATGTGATGCGCCTCACGGAACGGAATGTTCAGTGTCCGCACCAGCCAATCGGCGAGATCGGTCGCGGTGGCGTAGCCCGAGCCCGCGGCGGCCTTCATGCGCTTTAGATCGGGGACGAGATCGCCAACCATCCCGGTCATGGCGGCCAGGCACAGCGAAAGCGAATGCAGCGCGTCGAAAGTGCCTTCCTTGTCTTCCTGCAAATCCTTCGAATAGGCGAGCGGCAGTCCCTTCATCACGACAAGGAGGCCGTTGAGCGCGCCGATGATCCGGCCGGCCTTAGCTCTTATGAGTTCCGCCGCGTCGGGATTGCGCTTTTGCGGCATGATCGACGACCCGGTCGAAAACGCGTCCGACAGAGCCACGAAGCCGAATTGCGGCGTCGCCCAGAGCACGATCTCCTCGGCGAAGCGGGAAAGATGAATGGCGCAAATCGCGGCAGCGCTCAATGTTTCCAATACAAAATCGCGATCGGCCACGCTGTCGAGCGAGTTCGCCGTGGGCCGGTCGAAACCTAGCGCCTTCGCGGTCATTTGCCGGTCAATCGGAAACGAGGTTCCAGCGAGCGCCGCGGCGCCGAGCGGCGATTCGTTGAGGCGCGCGCGGGCGTCGCGCAATCTTGAACGGTCCCGCGCAAACATCTCCACATAGGCCAAAAGATGATGACCGAAGGTGACGGGCTGCGCCGGTTGCAGATGGGTAAACCCCGGCATTACGCTTTCCGCATGGGCGAGCGCCTTTCCGGCAAGTGCCAGCTGCAGGCCATGCAATTGCTGGTCGAGCGTGTCGATAGTGTCGCGAATCCAGAGGCGGAAATCGAGCGCGACCTGATCGTTGCGCGAGCGCGCCGTGTGAAGCCGCCCCGCCACGGGTCCGATCAACTCCGCGAGCCGCGCCTCGATGTTCATATGAATATCTTCGAGCGTGCGCGAAAATTTGAATGTTCCGGCCTCGATCTCGCGGGCGATTTCGTCTAAGCCATTGCTGATCGCGAGCGCGTCCGCGCGCTCAACTATCCCGGTTTCTGCCAGCATGGCGGCATGCGCCTTGGATCCTGCTATATCTTGGCGGGCGAGTCTGAAGTCGAAGCCGATCGAGGCATTGATTTCTTCCATGATGGCGCCGGGGCCGCTCGCAAACCGGCCGCCCCACATTTTGTTGTTCATCTTCTCGCGCTCTTCAAAAAACCAATGACTGCATGACCCAAATTGATCCCAAAAAGGAGCCCGCGCCGCTCGTTTCGCGCGGGGTCGCGTTCGCGGCAGTGGCCCTGACCGGGGCGGCGCTCGCTTTTGTCCTATACGGGATCAAGGCGCCGGGCGGCAAGGAAACAGCCGAAACCCCGGCCTGTCCCGGCGCGGCGGCGTTGGCGGCCCGGCTAAAACCGCTGGTGCGCGGCGAGATCGCGTCGTTAACCCTTGCTTCACAGCCAAAGCCGCTTCCGGAGCTCGGTTTTGTCGCGCCAGATGGCACGAAGGCCAGTCTGGCGGATTTCAAGGGACGCACGGTTCTGCTCAACCTATGGGCAAGTTGGTGCTTGCCCTGCCGGCAGGAAATGCCCGCGCTCGACCGTTTGCAAGGCCAGCGCGGATCAAAAGATTTTACGGTTGTCGCGGTAAATATCGATACGGCAAAGCCCGAGCGGACGAAGGCATTTTGGGACGAAAACGGGATCAAGAATCTTACGCTTTATACGGATAATAAAGCAGCCCTGTTTGAAACCCTGAAAGAGACGGGCAAAATTATCGGCCTGCCGGCGACGATGCTCATCGGCAAGGACGGCTGCGAAATTGGCACCATGGCTGGCCCGGCCCAATGGGATTCGGAAGACGCGCTCGCTCTTTTAGCGGCGATTGGCGGTTGATCGCGCCGGGGGCCGCAAGCTGGGGGTTGAGGGTTCCCCCTCAGGCCGTTAGCCTCCACGCGAGATACCGTCGAACGGTTGGATTTGCTGTGGCTGCCAGAAGCACAAGTCGAAAAAATGCGTATAAGGATTGTTCGGGTCGATGGAGAGACTCCCGCAAAAACATTGAACGGCAGGCACAGAGACCTAGTAGGTATCGACATTTGGAGATTGGTGTGTTTGGTGCGAGGCGTTTCAAGAGCGGTAAAAGCCGGTCAGTGGCAGCGCTTTACCAAGGAGCAAGTCTCACAAATCCTTAGGAAAGGCATGGAACAGAACATGATTGCAGAGAGTGATCTGACTGTCTGTCCGGGAACATCTTGAATCTGATGAGTCATTTGTGATTCAAAGGAGGCGGCCTGATTCGAGGAGGGATCGCCGATGTGGACGGACAAGAATCGCGCACGCTATGACAGAAACCGCCTGCGTTATCCGAGCG
>DATBQJ010000279.1:0-3068 GCA_036560885.1 Methylocella sp. | reverse complement strand
GCTTCCACATCGCCAAAGCCCTTACCGACGAAGCCTTTTGCCGTGATCGACGTAAACGGATCAGCGAAGCCGCCGCCGACGTCGCCGGTGTGGCCCCATTCAACGTCTACCGCGGTCGAAACGATGAATTCATGTTCTGCATTTGTGTAGAGTTGATACTTCAACTGCGTTTCAATATTGCCCCACCCATTCAGTGTGCCAATGGTGCCGTCCGGCTTCTCCGTGTTGGTCAAATGGGTAAAGCCCTTTCCGATGGAAAAACCCAGGTCGGCCGTGATCGTTTTTGCATATTCGAAGTCGAAGTCGTACTCGTTCGAATTGTCCGGATTTGCGAGATAGGTGAAAGTAGGAACGGACAATTCGTCGTTGACGCCTGGATCGTCGATGTCGAGCGTGGCCGGAAACACCCGGTTGCCGACAATCGTGTGGGAAAGCGCCGGGCCGATGCCGACGAGAGTGGCCGCGGCAGCGATTGCGCCTGCGCAGGCCAAGGAAGCTTTGTAAGACATGTTAAATCCTCGATTGGAGTGTTTGGCTCAATATTTGGCGACCACGGGAACCGCGGGTTGAGGCACGGTCCAGTCAAACCTGTAGCTGAAGCCGGCTTGGACTTGGTTTTCGGTCAGGTGATGCCGCAGGGAAACGAAGCTGTTCGCGAAGGGCAGTGCACCGGCGAAGGGAAAGTCCGTGGTGTTGCCGAAATTCGAGTAGCGGTACTCGGCCCGCACCCACCAATTGTCGGTAATGGCATATTCGATGCCCCCACCCGCGGTCCAGCCGGCGCGCGTGTTCGAGAAGGTCGCATTTGTCCCCGGGGCGCCAGTGAAGAAGCCAGTCGTATCGACAATGGTGGTGTTGAAGCTGGCGAAGGCTATGCCGCCGGTGCCGTAGATCAGGGCGCGGTCGAAGGCGATGCCGATGCGGCCGCGGACCGAGCCTTGAACATTGCCCTTATCGGTGGCCGTTATGATTCCCGGCGTGTCGCCAAAGACGTCATTTACGGGCATCTCAAGGGAATGGCTGAGACTCGTGCCGTCGACCGACCCTTCGACGCCGAGCACCAGCCACTGGTTGTATTGGAGATTGTAACCGACGTGGCCGCCGCCGATCACTCCTTGCGGTGTTTGGCTAAACGTCCCCGTCGCCAGCTCATCGTCGTTCGATATCCCGGACCAGGAAACGGGGTCGTGGCCCCAGGCGTAGCCGATTTGACCGCCAACGTAGAGGCCGTTCCAAGTGAAGACCGGAACCGGCGGCGGTGGTGTCGGCGCAGGCTCTGCCGCGAAGGCAGTTCCGGCGAGAGTGGCCGCGGCGGCGAAAGCGCCGGCGCAAGCCACGGAAGCTTTGGTAGACATGCTGAATCCTCGATCTGAAAGTGAGAGATAGCCGCGGTCAGCCGCGAGAGCGGCGCCGGGTGGTTACTCGTCGATCAGATCAGGATTGGCGGCGCGCGGGGCTGTCCGGCAAAAATCGCAAACCGCGCAAGCGAGCCGAGAAGCGCGGGCGGCGCGACGCTTGTGGAAAGGAGCGGAGCGTAAGCGACCGGCGCCGCCACCTGCGGCAGAATGCCGATAGCCGCATGGACCTGAGCACAACAGCAGGGGCATGGGCAGAAGGGGCATTCGTTGTTGTGGCACGGCGCGGGGCCGCCGCTATCGGGACTGGCATGGGTGCCGTGAAGCGCGCAGGGAACGCCTGCTTGGCCCGCACCGAAGCTCGCCGGTTTGGCGCCCGAGTCCGAGGCGGCAGTCTCGTGAACCACCGAATGGGCGGCAAAACCCATGGCGTGCAAGCGTTGCGCGGGCAACCATGATTGGGCTAGGCACGCAAGAAAAACAACGCAAATGCGGGCGGCTCGCATCCAGCCTAGCGCGGGGCTTCGCGAAAAATGCTTGAAAGGCCGGAGACCGGGCACTCGCACTGAATACGCCCTCGGAGCGGTATAGATTGCTACACGAGCGAAATGTGCGAGCGTTTCCGGCATGGAGTCAAGCAATAATCGTTAATGGTTCAGGTCAGGCCCGGCGCAACACTGCGATTGTTGGGACCCGTGTCTTTTGCGCAACGGCAAAAGCAGGCGGCGCACCGGAGCGTTCCGCCTCAAGCACGCGATGGTGCTGGCGAAGGCGAACTTTATCGCACAAAAATTTTGGTCCGGCGCGACACAAGCGATACTTTTCGTAAACCTTACTAGAACTTTGCGATTTACTTGAGACTTGCGAAATGACAGTCCTTCCGGAGTTGGCCTCGCCAGCCTCCCGAAGGAGCCTTTCATGCGGGACATCCTTAGTGCTTGCGCCTTGTGTTGCGGTATTTTCTCGATGCCGGACGCCGATGCAGCCGTGCTAATCAATATCGATCTCAGCTCACAGACCATGCATGTGAGCTCTGACATGGGTAGCTATGATTGGCGGATTTCCACAGCCCGTTCAGGCTACCGGACGCCGCGCGGGACTTACCGGCCGTATCAATTGCTGCGCATGCACTATTCGCACAAATATCATATGTCGCCGATGCCTTATTCCATCTTTTTCGCCGGCGGCTATGCGATCCATGGCACTTATGAGACAGCCTCGCTCGGTCGGCCGGCCTCGCATGGCTGCATTCGTCTCGCGCCAGGCAATGCCGCGCGCCTTTTCCACATGGTGCAAGCGGAGGGCGCGGCGATTACCATCTCGGGAACCCCGCCGCACACGAGCTATTATGCCGGGCTTCACAGGCGCTCGCGTGGCGCCGGCACGGCCTACGCTTTGTGGCGGCGGAAACCGCACGCTGCTCTCGCCTACGCCCCCGCCAGACATACGCCGGCCACGGTCCGGAGCTGGCAAGTTAATCCCGTCGTGAGGTCGTGGCCGCAATGGCCAAATTGGCCTTGAGCCTCGGCTAGAGGCGGAGCAGTTGCGGTCATGGCACTTCGCTGTTCACTATGCCTTGATGGTCAAGCTGCGCTCAGAACGCGCCGTGGCGCATCAGGACGCGCTTCAGGGTCAGCAGGAGAATTTTCAGGTCGAGCCAAACGCTCCTGGTGCGGACATATTCCAGGTCATAGGCCAGCGTCTCGTCCCAAT
>DATBQJ010000278.1:0-5212 GCA_036560885.1 Methylocella sp. | reverse complement strand
CGCGACAACCATTTGCCCGGTGCTTGGGATATCGTCGCAGAACTCGTCCCGGGAATTTTGTGGTTGGTAACCGGTAAAGAACATGATGTCCGGGCCGATCCGCAACACGCATCTATTGTCCTGCATGCCCACCCCACCATGTGCATGCGCGGCGGAGGCATACAAAACCATGGCCAGGAGCCACGCGGCGAGTCCTCTTATCATCATTGTGTTTTGACCTCCCATAATATTTCCCCCGCCGGAGCGTCTGCGCCAGCGGGGGAAGGCCTACGCTTACTTAATCCTCGACACACGAAGGCGCGTTTCCTTATTCCGCCGGCTCGAGACCGAGTATCTCCTCGTGGCCGTGCGCAAGCTCGACGACGCGGCCAATCAATTGCAGCGTCACACCGAACACCGCAAGCGAGAACCAGCCGAAGAAGACGAACATCCAGTGCAGCGGTTCGACGAACAGCTCTTCCATGAACCAGAAGGTGTGGCCCCATTCATTGAGGCCGACGTTCGGGAAGATCATGAACGGCCCGACGAACAGGAGAACATAGGCGATCGACCAGCCCTTGCAGGCATAGGTCGGAAGCCTGGTCCTCGCATACATGAAGCCGCCCACGCCAATCACGATATACATCGGGTAGCTCATGTAGAACTCGATGATATGGCTAGGCGTGAAGTCGGTGTCGCGGATCACCGTCATATGCCAGGTGCCGTCCTGCTCGGTGAAGTAGCTGGCACCCCAGTAAATCGCGATACCGTACAGCATGATCCATTGGATCAGGTTGAAGACACGGCGCATTTCCTCGCGCGGAGCGACATTCGCGACGTCGGTGTCGCGGGTCTTCCACATCCAGCCGACCAAGGCGAGGAAGGAGATCAATTCGACCGGCTCCTCGATGTAGAGGATGGTCATCCAGTAGGTGGTGAATTCGGGAGCGAACGAATCGAGCCCCGCGAATTGGCCGAAGACTTGCTCGTAGATACGAACACCAACATAGAAGGTGTTGATCGCGATCGCTCCGAGAATCATCGGCGCCGCGTTGAGAAGGGGCGCCTCGGCGGCGGCCGCAGCCTCGCCGGTGCGTGCAGTTCCTGTTACTAAGCTCATGTCACTTGCCTCTTTGCTGTTGAGGATTAAGACCAGGTTTTGGCGTGAAGACATGGGCCGCCAGACTAGTCTGGCTTAGCGCCAAAAGGATCAACGGCGCCAAAAAACTGGTCTATCTCCAGGTCCTTGTTTAAAGCGGCCAATGGGAAGGGACAATATACCAGCGGGGGGGGTTAACTGCAGCCTGAATAGGTAGTGGCACCTACCTTTTCGGGTAGGTTTTGTAGCCTATATAGGAGGATTTGGTCGATTCCTTTTCAGCTCCTTCGGCCACGGTCCCACGGGATGTATCGTAATTGCGTATTGGTAAGAATAAGTATATAAATGAATAATAAATTTCGAATTTCTGTCATGGATGTAGCGCATACATGATAATAATGTTGCGTAACAAGCTGTTGTCTGAAGTAATACTGTTACTCCCTGCTCTTGCATATTGTTTTGGTTCGATTGGAGGCCGGCACAGAACCTTTCGTAACCCGTGTTGCTCGTTTATGCTTTTGCTCCGGATTGCCGGCTGCCAGCCCAGCAAAGCAATGAGCCCGCCCAGGGGCGCGCCTGGTTTGCCGTTCCACAAAAGGCCTGTAAAGTTCCCGCTAGCCATTGAGAACCGGATCGAGTCCAGGACGCCGAGGCAGGGCGCTCCCGCGCAACTTTGCTTTTTCATCTTCATCGTTCATCGGCCGGAAATCCGTTAAAATCTATCCTATGTATTCGCGATCGAAGAAGAGTCCGGCACTGAGCACAAGAGGCGAAAGGCGATGGCGAACGGTTGGCGCGCTTGGGCACGGGCCTTGGCGCTGCTTCGCCGTGCCACGCCGCTTTGGTGCCAAGGCGGGCCTGGGTCTCGCCAATTTACTCTCCGTGGCCGTGCTTACCCTTGTGCCGGCGAGAGGCCTCCGGGCAGCGGACGGGCTTTGCCCGCGAGAGGGCGGCACCAGCGGCCGGGTCGCCGCGGTCGGCGAGCGGCTCGAATTGACTCTTGATAACGGCATCCAGCTCAAAATCGCTGGCGTCGATCCGCCGCGCCCGACGCCGGGCAATCCCGATCTCGACATTCGCGCGCACGACGAACTCGCTCAATGGCTTGTCGGACAAGAAATACGGTTTCTCCCACTCGAATCCGGCCCGGATCGATGGGGGCGCGTGGTTGCCTTCGTCTTCGCCGTCACGCCTCAGCTGCCAAATGGCCCGGGACAGGCATGCTTGCCAGTCGGCGAGGCGCTCATCGATGCCGGCCTCGCGCGCTATGAGGCAAGCGCGGCGACGCGTCCGTGCCGGAGCGCCCTTCTCGCCGCGGAGGCCGGGGCACGGGCTTCCGGGCTTGGCCTTTGGGCCGATCCGTACTATGCCGTCATCAATGCGGCCGACCGCCTGTCTTTTGTGGAAAAGGCCGGCTCGACTGTCATTGTCGAAGGCCGGATTACTGGGATTACCAGCCGGAGGCCGCGGATAACGCTCTACTTCGGGCCACGCCAGGGCTGGGATTTTTCGGTCACGGTCCTGCCACGCAACAGCAAAACATTCGAGGCGGCTTATGCAAGTCTGGCAGGCATGACCGGCCAAACCGTTCGCGTCCGAGGCCTGCTCGATACCCGCTTTGGACCGCAAATCGAGCTTTCGGACCCCGACGAGGTGGAGGCGGCCGGGCAAACGCACGATGCTAGCGCGGCCGGCTCTCCGGTCCCGCGATAAGGCCGCCGGGAATGGGACTCTCCGCCAAAATCGCCGGTTCGCAAACCAACGACAACTCCCGGCCAGGGTCCGGCGCGCGGCTGGTGGCGGCGTGGGTCGTCGCGCTCGTTCTTTCCGGCTGCGCCTCGATGGAGCCGCATGACAGCACGCCGTTCAACGCGGCGGTGCCAGTGCCGCCGCCCAAGGCGCCTGCCGCCAGCACGAAAGCGCTCGCGGAACACCGGCGGATGATCGCCTTGTTCGACGGCGAGTACAAATATCCAGCCGCCGAAGCCTACCTCAACGAAATTCTGGTCAAGCTCGCCAATGCGGACGAACGCGCCAGCGAACCTTACAAGGTAACGATCCTCAATTCGCCGATCGCGAACGCCTTCGCGCTGCCCCCCGGAGAGCTCTATGTGACGCGGGGCCTCTTGGCGCTCGCCAACGACGCCTCGGAAGTCGCCGCCGTAATGGCGCATGAGATCGCCCACATCACCGCCAAACACGCCATGCAGCGCGAGGAAGAGGAAAAACGTGCCGCAGTGATCAGCCAGGCCGCGAGCGTGATTCAGAGCAAGCAGAAGAGCCAGGAGGTTGAGGCCCTGGCGCAACGCACGATCGCGAGTTTCTCCCGGAGCCAAGAACTCGAAGCCGATCAGATCGGCATCAGGGTTGCCGCGAAGGCGGGCTTCGACCCCTATGGCGCCGTCCGCTTTCTAAATGCCCTTGGCCGCTCGGCGGCGCTGCGCAATTCGCTCATGGGTCACGGGGCGAGCGCCGGCACGCCGGATCTCTTGGCGACGCATCCCTCCACTCCGGAGCGGGTCGCGCAGGCGATCAACGCGGCGCGCCAGATCGGCGCCCCTGGCATCGGCGCTGCCGGCCGGGCCTCATATCTTGCCGCGATCGACGGCATGACATTCGGCGACGATCCCGCCGAAGGGGCGATCCGCGGCCGCAAATTCCTGCACGGGCGGCTCGGATTTGCGTTTCTTGCTCCCGAAGGGTTTGTTCTCGAAAACGCCTCCCAGGCCCTTCTCGGCGTCAAGGCCGGCGGTGCCGAAGCCTTGCGCCTCGATAGCGTCAACGTGCCTTCGGCGACGCCGCTTGCGGCCTATATGGCCTCCGGATGGATCGATGGACTGATCGACAGTTCGATCGAAACGGCCGAAGTCAATGCCATGCCGGCGGCAACCGCCACCGCAAGCGCCGGCGACTGGAAATTCCGTCTCGCGGTGATCCGGTTCGAACAAGATCGCGTGTACCGGCTGATTTTCGCGACGCGGGTGCTGACGGACGAGGCCAAGCAACGCTTCCAAGCGTCGATCGATTCCTTTCATCGCGTCTCCGCGGACGAGATCAAGGCCGTGCGGCCGTTGCACCTCGCGATCACTGTTGCCAAGGCGGGGCAAACCGCCGAGGCGCTTGCCGCGCAAATGGCAATTCCGGATCACGCGCTCGAAACTTTCCTCCTCATCAACGAGCTCGACCGCGGTGAGCCCTTGCACCCAGGGGAAAGCTATAAAATAGTTGTGGAATAGGAGTTGGTTTGCGGGGCTCGGAGCCCAATCTTTTCGTTGCCATTGCGGTCAGCGCCGAGCTGGGCCGCGTCTCGCGCGGGGTCTCCGCGCGGACAGGTTTTCGTCCTTGATCTTGCCTCATGAGTTCCTGCAGATCCTATATTGCGCGGATGGTGCCCGATGGACGAGACAATGAAAACAATCTCCTGCCGTTGCTGCATCGTGGGCGGCGGTCCGGCAGGGATGATGCTCGGGCTGCTGCTCGCCCGGGCTGGCGTCGATACGGTCGTCCTCGAGAAACATGCGGATTTCCTGCGTGATTTCCGCGGCGACACGGTCCATCCCTCGACGCTCGAAGCAATGTACGAGCTCGGCCTCTTGGAAGATTTTTTGAAGCTGCCGCATCAGAAGATAGAGCGAGCCGAAGCCAAAATCGGCGACGTCACGATTCCAATGGCCGATTTCTCGCATCTGCCTGTGCATGCGAAGTTTGTGGCTATGATCCCGCAATGGGATTTTTTGGATTTTCTTGCCGAAAAAGCCAAGCGTTACCCCTGTTTCCGGCTGTTGATGTCCGCCGAAGCGGATGGCCTCATCGAAGAGGAAGGAACAGTGGCGGGCGTCACTGTGAAATCCAAGGATGGTCAATTGACGATCCGCGCGGATCTGACGATTGGCGCCGATGGACGCCATTCCCTAGTGCGGCGGAAAGCCGGATTCGTGCCGCTCGACATAGGCGCGCCGATGGATGTGCTTTGGTTCAAGCTCTCGCGCCAGACCACCGATGCCGGTTCGCTTCTCGGCCGGATTGACGCGGGCCAAATTCTGGCTGTGTTCAATCGCGGCGACTATTGGCAATGCGCCTATGTGATCGCCAAGGGATCGGCGGACCGCCTCAAGGAGCAAGGCATCGGCGCAC
>DATBQJ010000277.1:0-4612 GCA_036560885.1 Methylocella sp. | reverse complement strand
AGTCTGGCACCAATTAGTTCCATGATTCCACCCATGCTTTGCGCTAAGCATAGCACGGAGTTGGGCTGCTCACGAGCCCCTGTCAAGAGGCGCGAATTTCAAACTGAGACACTACCGTGATGGCCGCCGCGCTTGCTGCGCCTGCCGCGACGCGCGCCCGCAGAAGCATGGAAGGCGGCCGGTACCGATATAAGATGCGCGACGTCATGTTGCCGGAAGAGCTTTGGCTAACGCAAGACCACCTGCTCTGGCTCCCGGAAAAGCCTGTACCCCCTTTCAACGCAGCTCCTTTCGTGTATAACCGCGCCGTGCACATAAAGTGCGCGGCATCCGCCAAAACCCCGCTGGACGACATCCTGGCCGGGCCGGACGGCCGCCGCTTTTAGTTTTCTCCAGTTTTTCCAAGAGGTTGTTCGATGTCGATTACGGCAGAGCGCAAACAGGCGCTGGTCAAAGACTATGCTTTAAAGCCGGGCGATACCGGCTCGCCGGAAGTCCAAGTTGCGATCTTGACCGAGCGGATCGTCAATCTGACCGAGCATTTCAAGACGCATGTGAAAGACAATCACTCGCGCCGAGGCCTGCTCAAACTTGTGTCGCAACGCCGCCAGCTCCTCGACTACGTCAAGGCGAGGGACGAGCCGCGCTATAAGGCGCTGATCGAACGCCTTGGCATCCGTCGCTAGCGCGTGTCCGTTGCCAAAGGATGCGTCCTTTGTCCGCCGCTCGGCACCTTTCAACCAAGCGTTGCGCACGGTAGAAAGCTTACGCGCGGACTCCCGCCGGAAGCGGCTTGATTGTAATACAAGCCTCTCACGGCTCATATATTAGGTAGCGTGGCGGCATGGGGCCGTTGCGCCAAACCATGGTGGGGACCAATGCCCATGGCAGGATCGCCAGGTGCTGTCGGATTAATTCTCGCAGCTTCTCGCCGTCTTGCTTTGGCCTTGGGCTTCGCCGTCACCCAAGAAAGACGCTAAATGTTTGAAATCCATCGTGAGGAACTCGAATGGGCCGGGCGAAAGCTCGTGCTCGAAACCGGCAAGATCGCCCGCCAAGCCGACGGCGCCGTCGTCGCGACCTATGGCGAAACCACGGTTCTTGCCACTGTCGTCGCGGCCAAGGCAGCCAAGCCTGGGGTCGATTTCTTTCCCCTGACGGTCAATTATCAAGAAAAGGCCTTCGCGGCGGGCCGCATACCTGGCGGCTATTTCAAGCGCGAGGGCCGTCCTTCGGAAAAGGAGACCCTCGTCTCGCGCCTGATCGACCGCCCGATCCGTCCACTGTTTCCCGATGGTTATCGCAATGAGACGCAAGTCGTCGCGACGGTGCTTTCGCATGACCTCGAGAACGACCCCGACATTGTGGCCATGGTCGCGAGTTCGGCAGCACTGACCTTGTCGGGCGTCCCGTTCATGGGGCCGGTCGGCGCCGCGCGGGTCGGCTTCATCAATGGCGCGCTAAAGGTTAATCCAGCGCTGGAGGAATTGAAAGACTCCTCGCTCGATCTTGTGGTCGCGGGAACGAGCGACGCCGTGCTAATGGTCGAATCCGAGGCCAAGGAACTTTCCGAGGCAACCATGCTCCAGGCGGTCATGGCGGGCCATGCCGGATTTCAGCCGGTGATCGAGGCGATCGTCAGACTCGCCGAAAAAGCCGCCAAGCAGCCGCAAGATCTCATTATTCCTGACAAGCACAAAGTCGAGGCAGCTGTGCGCGAGGCGGCCGAGGCCGGATTACGAGAAGCCTACAAGATTACGGCCAAGCAGGATCGCTATAACGCGGTCGATGCGGTGAAAGCAAAAGTCTTCGCCGCGCTGTTCCCGGCCGATGCCGAGCCGGAGTTTTCCAAGGAACTGGCCGCCGAAGCCTTTCACGATCTGCAGGCCAAGGTTGTCCGCTGGAATATTCTCGACACTGGCATTCGCATCGATGGCCGCGATGTCAAGACGGTCCGGCCGATCATCGCGGAAGCCGGCGTGTTGCCGCGCACTCACGGTTCGGCACTGTTCACCCGCGGCGAGACGCAGGCGCTGGTCGTCGCGACGCTTGGCACCGGCGAGGACGAGCAATTCGTCGATAGTTTGGAGGGCACCTACAAGGAGCGCTTCCTTCTGCATTACAATTTCCCTCCCTATTCGGTCGGCGAGACCGGCCGCATGGGCTCGCCCGGACGCCGCGAAATCGGGCATGGCAAGCTTGCCTGGCGCGCCATCCGTCCAATGCTGCCCACGGCGGCGGAGTTTCCTTATACGGTCCGTATCGTGTCCGAGATCACCGAGTCGAACGGCTCTTCCTCGATGGCGACGGTCTGCGGCTCGTCGCTTGCCTTGATGGACGCTGGCGTTCCCATGAAGCGGCCAACGGCGGGCATCGCGATGGGCCTCATTCTCGAAGGCGAGCGTTTTGCCGTCCTCTCCGACATTCTCGGCGACGAGGACCATCTCGGCGATATGGATTTCAAGGTAGCTGGCACCGAGGAGGGCGTTACCTCGCTGCAAATGGATATCAAGATCACCGGCATCAACGAAGAGATCATGCGGGTTGCGTTGGATCAAGCGAAGGCGGGGCGGCTGCATATTCTTGGCGAAATGGCCAAGGCGCTCACCGGCGCGCGCGCCGAGCTCGGCGAATTCGCGCCGCGCATCGAGACCCTCAAAATTGCCACCGACAAGATCCGCGAGGTGATCGGGACCGGCGGCAAGGTCATTCGCGAGATCGTCGAAAAGACCGGCGCCAAGATCAATATCGACGACGATGGCACGGTGAAAGTCGCTTCCTCCGACGCCAATTCGATCCGCGCCGCGATCAATTGGATCAAGTCCATCGCAAGCGATCCGGAGCCCGGCCAGATCTACGACGGCACGGTCGTGAAGGTGGTGGATTTCGGCGCCTTCGTGAATTTCTTCGGCTCGAAGGACGGGCTCGTCCACATCTCCCAGCTCGCCAAGGGCCGTGTCGCCAAGACCACCGATGTTGTCAACGAAGGCGACAAGGTCAAAGTGAAGCTTCTCGGCTTCGACGACCGCGGCAAGGTGCGCCTGTCGATGCGCCTCGTCGATCAGAAAACGGGGGAAGACCTCGAAGCCAAGGAGAGGCTCGAACAACGGGAAGCGGGGGAATAAGTAATTCGGGCCGGACTATACCAAAAAGGGCGCGCAGGCGCCCTTTGCCATATCACCCGCGCAAATCCACGAGGCGGCGTGCGTTTCCGGCGTTTCCTATCGTACCAAAATGTTTCACGTGAAGCATTTTGGTACGATTTGGGCCAAGAATCTGACAAGGCATCAGACAGCGGCCCCTTGTTCGATCTGGTAAAATTGATCGATTTTTTGGTGCAATTGCAAAAGCGTGGCGGCGGCGCCTCGATAGTACGGCCCGTTGCCAGAAGGTCGCCCCCGGGTGCACCAGGATTGTCGGCGAAGCGAATATTTTGAACTCTGCTTTCATGGTTTTGGAGGCTCTCGCGACGGCCGCTTTGCAAAGCCGGAAAGTCGGGGTGACCGAGCCGGTGCTCCCCGCCGCTCTGGGCGTCCGGAACCTCGGGGCGGCATTTTATGTGCGGAAGTCAGCAGTGCAAGACGCTTCGTGACAGCCTCGCACCGGGGCGCAAACTTCGGTATGGGTGATATTCGGAATGCACGCCGTTTTGAAACGGAGCCACCCCTTCACGCTACCAGTGGATTGCGGGGAGCAGACTCGCGTAAGTGGCAATATGGAACGCGGGGCAGGGTCGTTTGATCGCCCGATGGTTCTGGTGATGGTAAGTTTCGGCTTGCGTCGCAACTTCGCACCGAGAGTCTTGTTGGGCTTACTCAGGTGGTGCTTTCCCATTCGAAAAAGCAGCGATAGCTGCTTCTGCCCTGCGGCGGCTGTCCAGTTCTTCTCTTTTTCGCTTGTCATCATCGAGGATGAAAAATGTGGAGTGCTTCAAAAATTCGAAGGCAGAGAGGCACTCTTCTTCACTCAGCTCATGAACGCCTTTAGACAAAATTGCATAGACCTTCTTGTTTTGAACGAGAAAGTCCGGCAGGTGAGCTTTAAGAAACTCGATCTTGTCCTCCATGCGTTTGCAAACCAAGGCATCGTCGTCCCAACCTTCGCTGCCCTTAAATTCTGTGAACCGGCGGGCAATTAGCCTCTCGAACACCCGCCGCAGATAGACGAATGACCCCACGCCTACACCGTGGGCAGCAAGCCCAATTGCCCTATGGAGATCGGAAGCATCGGCTGGTGCGAGCACTTGCCGATATGATCGACTTTCGTCGTTCGCAATGTCTGCGAGCGACGGGTACTGCCCTATTTTTTGAATCCTTCTTTGTTTAAAGCGAAAGTAAAAAACGATGCTGTGCTTAATGTCTCGCATGCACACTAAGCTGAAAGGAAAAACATCACGATTTTCTAGCATAGCTTCAATTTCTAAAATATCTACTATTCTACTATTATTGTGAAACGTCGCACTTCTTTGGCAGTAACTGTCTGTCCGGGAACATCTTGAATCTGATGAGTCATTTGTGATTCAAAGGAGGCGGCCTGATTCGAGGAGGGATCGCCGATGTGGACGGACAAGAATCGCGCACGCTATGACAGAAACCGCCTGCGTTATCCGAGC
>DATBQJ010000276.1:0-19652 GCA_036560885.1 Methylocella sp. | reverse complement strand
CTTGGGACTGGGCGACCGCGACCAAGCCCTGACCTGGCTGGAGAAGGGCTGCAACGACCGCGATGTCTGGGCTCTTATGCTCAAGGTGGATCCGATCTACGCGGATTTGCGAACGGAGCCTCGCTTTGCCGCTCTGCTGAGAAAGATCGGACTGGAACAGTGAGCGCCCAACGCGCAGCGGCGAAGGGCGGAAAATCGCAACTGTTCAGTCGCGGCAGTGCCAGTGGGAACGTATGCATCCGATTTTGACCGCCTTGTCAGTTTTGGTTGAACGGCGAAGATGCGACCTTAAGGACGTCCTTAAGATCGGGTAGACGCCGGTGCCAGCTGAGATTTTAAATGGAGTTGAGCGCCGTCGCCGCTGGTCGGAAGACGAGAAGGCGCGGATCATCGAGGAGAGTTTTACGCCCGGTGCAAAAGTCTCGGATGTTGCGCGCAAACATGGTGTTTCACGAGGGCTGATTTTTGCTTGGCGGAAGGAAGCGAGAGTTGATGGGCTTGCTATCCCGGCAGTGCCACGTCTGATTCCTGTCCAACTCGCCACGTCCTCACCCTTACCGTCGAGTGTCATGCCGGCGCCTTTGGCACAAACGCCGCCGCCTCCGGTCCGATCCACTGGCTGAAAAGCCGGCATGATCGAGATTGATCTTGGCGGTGGCAAGCGCGTTCGTGTTGATGCCAATGTTGATGCTGACGCGCTTGGCCGCGTGCTTGATGTCTTGGGCCGCAAATGATCTCGATCCCAAGCGGCGTGCGGGTTTGGCTTGTGACGGGACACACGGATATGAGATCCGGATTCCCGCGTCTGTCGCTTCTTGTTCAGGAGACCTTGAAACGCAATCCACACGCGGGCGATCTCTACGTTTTCAGAGGCAAACGGGGAGATTTAATAAAAATTATCTGGCATGATGGCCAGGGGGCATGTTTATTTGCGAAAAGACTGGAGCGCGGCAGGTTCATTTGGCCATCGATGGCCGATGGCGTCGTGACCATCAGCGTCGCTCAAATGTCTTATCTGCTCTCTGGCATTGATTGGAGACATCCACAAGAAACCTGGCGTCCCCAAGCGGCGGGATAAAGCTGTGAATTTTTATTGAAGAGCTTTGTTTCAACATGATTTTGAGTTGCAAATATGCTCAATTCATGGGGTGATAACGTTCCCTGATCCGCTCCCTCAAGATTTGGCCAGTGCGCATGCGATGATCCTCGCGCAGCGAGAAGCATTGATGCTCGCGCAAAGCGAGACCCAGGTTGGTAGGCTCGAAATCGAGCGCCTGAAGCTGATGCTGGCCATGCTGCGGCGCGAGCAATTCGGGCAATCTTCGGAACGCGGCAAGCAGCTGATTGAACAGCTGGAACTCGCCATCGAAGACCTCGAAGAGAGCCAGGCTGTCGAGGAAGCCAAGGTCGAGGCCATTGCTCCGGAAGCGGCAAAGGAAAAGCAGGCGCACAAGCCACGAGGCCCCCGTAAACTGCCGGCCAATTTGCCAGTGGAACGGAGGGTCGAGCCACAGCCTTGCACCTGTAGCAAATGCGGGAGTTCAAGGCTTCACAAGCTCGGCGAGACCGTCTCCAAAACGCTTGAATGTGAACCACGCCGCTGGAAGATTATCGAGCATGTGCGGGAAAAATTCTCCTGCCGTGATTGTGAAGCGATCAGCGAGCCGCGGGCACCTTCGCATGCCATTCCGCGCGGCTTTGCCGGGCCCAGCCTGCTTGCTATGATATTGGTCGCGAAGTTCCTGCTGCATCAGCCTTTGAACCGCCAGAGCGCCACGTTCGCACGAGAGGGGATCGAAATTGACACCTCGACGCTCGCTGATCGTGTGGGTGCCTGTGTGGTGGCGCTCGATCCGATTGTGCAAGCCCTGAAAGTCCATGTTCTCGCAGCGGAACGCATTCATACGGATGATACGACTCTGCCGGTGCTGGCTAAAATGAAGACGGTGACAGGGCGCATTTGGACCTATGTCCGCGATGACCGACCCTTTGGTGGTCAGGATCCGCCAGCTGCCTTTTTTGAATATTCACGCAGCCGCGCTGGCGAATATCCGCAAAAGCATCTTGCCAGCTTTACTGGAATCCTGCAGGCCGATGCCTTTTCTGGTTATGTTGCACTCTACGACGCGCGGCGGCAGCCGGCTCCGATGATCGAAGCTGCATGCTGGAGCCATGGCAGGAGAAATTTTTTCGATCTTGCAAAGCTGGACAAAGCGCCGATCGCTATTGAGGCGGTGCGCCGCATCGATGAGCTTTTCGAAATCGAACGCACGATCAATGGCAAAACGCCTGAGCAGCGGGTTGCTGTGCGGCAAGAGAAATCAAAACCCCTTGTTCTCGCCCTAGAAGCTTGGCTGCGCGAATAGCACGCCAAACTCTCCTCAAAAAGCGAAACAGCAAAAGCCATCAACTATTACCTCACACGTTGGACAGCGTTTACCCGTTTTCTCGATGATGGGAGAATTTGCCTCAGTAACAACGCAGCTGAAAGAGCCGTGCGCGGCGTGGCTGTCGGCAGAAAAAATTGGACCTTCGCAGGGTCGGATGCCGGAGGGCACCGGGCCGCAGCTATTCTTACGCTGATCGAAACTTGCAAAATGAATGATGTCGACCCCCAAGCCTGGCTCACTGATATTCTTGCAAGACTACCAGACCACCCAGCAAAACGGATCAACGTATTATTGCCTTGGAACTGGAAGCTGCAACACCAACCCCAAGCAAAGGCAGCATAACGCGCCTTCAGAAAAGGTCGAGCCCATTACCTGGGGTGCAAAGCGGATGGATACGGCCGAGCAGGATCTGTGCGGCGCGCAGATTGCCAGTCCTACGGTAGATCAGGGTGGCCTTGGTGCGCCTCAACGAGTGCGTGCCGAACAGCAGTGGGTCGAGCCCAATGCTGCTCATCCACTCGCTCACGAGACGAGCGTATTGCCGCGTCGTCATGCATTGACCCTGGCCGCGTCGGCCGGCGAACAGGAATTCGCCCACCTTCTTGCCGGCCATGCGGATGTAGTCGTCAATCGCCTGCCGAGTCTGCTCGGTCAGTTCGAAGCGGACCGGCCGGCCGGTCTTCCTCTGTCCCACGGTCGCCCGATCGGCAGCGTAGCCGTGCGGGGCAACGTCTTCGACCTTGATGGCGACGACATCGCAACCGCGCAACTTGCTGTCGATCGCAAGATTAAACATCGCAAGGTCGCGCGTTCGCCCCTCCACTTGGAGCCTCGTCCGGATCGACCAGACGTGCTTCGGTCTCAGAGGCGGCTTGGGTCCGATCAGCTTACCCTTGTTCCAGGGAATGCGCGGAGGCAGTAAATTCTCGGTCACTTCAACAGGATCAGGCATGTTCAGTCTCCTCAGTTGTTGAGGAGGACAGCATGCGCCGAACGCTCACCAAGCCGTTGAACCCCGTCTGCTTTCTAGCGAGACATGTGGTGCCACGGTTACCGGCCAGAAGAGCCAGCGACACTCATGACCCAAAGTGGACATTGGGCGTAGCGCTTGCGGCTTTGTGCAATGCAGACCCTCAAAGCAGGATTAGGTCGCCAATTTGCGGTTGCGTTGCTTCTCAGCAACGCGACCCAAGAAGGCCGGCCAATGAGTCGGGTTACTCGTCATACGGCGCGGCCGACATCAATTGTGATGCCGTCGGGATTGGCTGACCCTGCAACTTGCAGCCGGCGGTGCGCCCAACATCGTCGGTCCAGTTTAAGACTTGGGCGGCCGGATTATTCCGACAGTGCTCGACCAACAGATTTCGGAATTCGGATTTGAAGTTCATCCGCGGATATCTTTCGAGCACTTCCTCGACGACCTGCGGCGGCACTTGATCAAGGCCTAGACCCAACAACTCGAGTCCGGCGCCGAGGTGGACCAATGCTATCTCGTCTGCCAACCGAGTTGCGATCCCCGGAGAGGTGTGCAAGGCGATCGCCTTCCAAACCAGATCGGCGCGCTCTGGCGCCATCTGATGCTTCGAGCAGAACTGGCGAGCAGCATCCGCGCCATCCACCTCAAACCGATTATCGCGCCGGTAGGGAGGAACCAGTCCGAGGTCGTGCAAAACCGCGCCGCAAAAAGCGGCTTCCTCATCGACCGCCGAACGGCCGAGGCCCCTGACAGCAAGGCTACCGAAAATGTATGTTCGAAGACAATGAGTGCAAAGAAACTCCGGTGAACTAGACTCCAACAGGTCGACTGCGGCATTACACAGCGCCGTATCCGGAATTGTAACACCGGCCACCGATTTCAAACGTGCCAAGGCCATGCTCGCCTCAATACTCAAACCACTGATGCAGCGCCCGGTTCTTTCCGTCGGTGAACGGCGAGTATAGGTGTTCGATCGCCACGTCGGGCGGGGAGATCAGCATTGATTTGGCGTGGGTGAGCGCGTCGAAGCCGTATTTTCCGTAGTAGTGGCCCATCCCGGCCGACCCGGTGCCGCCGAACGGCATGGTCTCGACGAACAGGTGAACGTTGACCAGGTTCACCCCGCCACCGCCGTAAGACAGTTCGCCGATAAACCGGTCGATGGTCTTCTGGTCGCGGCTGAAGATGAAGCCGGCGAGCGCATGCGGTGTCGCCGCCATCCGCGCCATCGCCTCGTCGAAGGACTTGTAGGTCAGGATCGGCAGGATCGGCCCGAAGATCTCATCCTCCATGATCTTGTCGTCCCAAGTGATAGGATAAAGAAGTGTGGGATCGAGGTAGTGCGCTTCCGGATCTGATTTGCCGCCGGCGATCACCTTGGCGGGGTCGATGAGCGAGGCCAGCCGATCAACCGCATGCGCGTTGATGATACGCGAATAGTCGGAATTGGATTTCGGATCGTCACCAAAAAGCTCGACCAGGGCCTTCTTGGCTTCTGCGACAAAGGCCTCGGCGACGGACTCGTGGACGTAGGCGTAGCCAGGCGATGTGCACCATTGGCCGCCCCAAGCCATCGCGCCCCAAACGATCTTTTTCGCAGCGTCGGGTATATTGGCGGTCTCGTCCACGAGCGCCGGGTTCATCCCACCGAGTTCGAGCAGGACCGGCGTGAGGTTTTCGGCGGCCGCCCGCGCGACGATCTTACCGACAAAGGTGCTGCCGGTGAAAAAGATGAAGTCGAACGGCAGTTTCAGGAGTTCGGTGTTCTGCTCCTTGCCGCCGGGCACTGCAGCCACGGCGCCCGGATCGAAATATTTCGGGACTAGCTCGAGCAGCACATTGGTCGTTGCCGGGAGCGCTTCACTCAGAGTGAGGACGCAGGTGTTGCCGGCCGCGAGCGCTGCCAACGCAGGGCGGATCAGCAAGAGCAACGGTCCGTTGAATGGGCCGATGATCAGCGCGACGCCATACGGCTCGCGATAGATCATCCCCTTGTGGCCGGTTTCCGCCAGGAAGCGGGGCACCGGCGCTTCGACCGGCTTCATCCACTCCTTTAGCTGGCTCTTCTGGATCTCCGTTTCGGCCGCCGACGCCTGGGTCTCGAAGATGTATTCCTGCGAGGCGGTCTTAAAGTCCTTGGCCATCCCCTCCTGGAAGCACCCCTCGTTCTCCTTGATCATGCGGGCCATGCGGTCGAGTTGTTCGACGCGCCACTTGTAGGTGCGTGTGACCCCCGTGGCGAAAAGCGTCTTCTGCGCGTCGAAGATTTTCTGAAATCGATTCATTCGGACCTCGCCTAGATGTCAGGATTGCCGTCAAATTGCTTGGCGCCGGGAACCGGATTGACCCAAGGCCTGCGCCGCCCGACGAACAGCTCCCACGCCGGGCGGAACCATTCGTCGGAATCGAGGGTCCCGGCCTTGACCATGAAGAGCTCGGGCGTCAGGTCGGGCTCGGTGGTCAGCGGCGAACCGCAGCGGGGACAGTAGCGGCGCAACACCCTCAGCCCGCTCGTTCCGATGTCGTCGAAGACCGCCGTCTCACCGGTGATCGTTAGCGCGCTGCGGTGGATGAAGATGACCGTTGAGAACGCTGTCCCGGACTGCGGCCGGCAGCGGTTGCAGTGGCAAAGGCCGTCCACCATCGGCTTTTCGGCGATTTTGTAGGTGACTGCGCCGCACATGCAGCGGCCCGTCAGCGTCTCGGGCTTTTGGGGCGCGTCGTCGCTCATCGCTCTCGCTTTCGAGTTTGAAGCCGCGGGCGGACCGGATGCTCAGGTCATCGTCAGAACCATCCTGAAGCGGGCTTTGCCTGACATCATCCTCGCGTAGGCCTCCGCGGCCCGCTCGAGCGGCATGGTCTCGATCATGGCGGCGACGTCGCTAAGCGCACTGAATCTGAGCGTCGCATCGCCGGCCTTCGGGGTCCCCGTGAGGGCGCCCTCGACACCGAGCCCTTTGAACAGCAGATCGAACGCCGAAAGCTCGATCGGCTCGTCGGTCGCGCCGAGCGAAATCACCACGCCACCGCGTCGCAAGCCACCGAGAGCTGCGGCGACCGCCTTGCCCCCCGAGGCGGTAGCCAACACCATCTTTGCGCCGCCAAGCGCCTGGAGCCCCTTGGCGATATCGGTGGTGGAGCTGTCCATATAGTGGTGCGCTCCCAGTTTCTTCGACAGCTCGGCCCGGTCGTCGCCGCGGTCGATCGCGACGACCTCAAACCCCATGTGGCGCGCATATTGCACACCGAGGTGGCCGAGCCCGCCGACTCCGAACACCGCGACCAAGTCTCCCGCCCGCGCCGGCGAGTTCCGCAGCGCGCTGAAAGTCGTCAGGCCGGCGCACAACAGGGGCGCTGCATCGACCGATGAGAGATCGTCCGGCACGGCGATCAGGCCGCTCGACTTGGCGATCATCACCTCGGCGTAGCCGCCATCGTGCTGCACCCCGGTGTAGCCTTGGTTTATGCAGTTCACGAGGTCACCATCGCGACAGTACTCGCAGTACCCGCAACTGCCGCCGAGGAAACCGACGCCGACGCGTCGGCCTACCTCCCAGCCTTCGACGCCTTCGCCCGTCACGTCGATCCGTCCCACCGCCTCGTGGCCAGGCACCCTCGGCCACTGGATCGGCAATATCCCCTCTACAGTCGCGGAATCCGAATGGCAGACCCCGCAAGCCTCCACACGGATGCGGACATGGCCCGCCGGCGGATCAAGCAACGGCTTTTCGGTCAACTCCAGCTTGCCTGGGCTCACCGCCTGCACGGCCCGATACGTCGAGGCGCCTTCCATTATTCAGTTCCTTCGACCGATGCGATTTTTTGCTAAGATGTTTCCGCTCCCTCGGCATCTTCAATTGCCGGAAGGGTCAAAGTTTTGATCGGGAGGGACAAAGCGATGTCTGGAACAGCCGCGCACGAAGTCGGGATCGTAGATTACCCCGGCGCACAGGTGGCCTGTATCCTGGGCTTGACCGATTTGTTCAGCATCGCCTGCACGATTGCACTCGATCAACGGCGATCCGGCCAAACCGCGCTTCGCGTCACGCACTGGAAGCCCATCGATGCCTCCGACGCGAATCTTTCATGCATCTACGACAGCGCACCGCTCGACAGCCCACAGCCGCGGACGTTAATCATCCCACCGACCATGGTGGACCCGGATCCTGATATACCCCCCGGCGTAGTTTCGTGGGTCCGTAACCGCCATGCCGCCGGCACCGCCTTGGTTTCCCTGTGCTCGGGCGCATTTATCCTTGCCGCAACGGGTCTGATGGACGGGCAGTCGGTTGCCACGCATCAGATGTACGCAATGGCGCTGGCGAAGCGTTTTCCGAAAATCGTCGTCGACACAAATCGGCGCATCATTGATCATGGCGACATCATCACGGCGGGCGGATTTCTGTCATGGGTCGATCTTGGCCTGTTTCTCGTCGGCAGGATTCTTGGCCCAGCCGTAAGGGCGGAGACCGCTCGCTTTGTTCTTGATGGCCCAGAAGCGAGTGAGGCGCGCTATTTTGCTGGCTTTGCTCCTCCTCAGACGCACGGAGATGGCGCCGTGTTGAAGGCTCAAGAGTGGGTGCATATGAGGGACGGACGAGGCGTTTCCCTTGCGGCCCTGGCGACGGCGGCCGGACTGGAACGCCGAACGCTGCTACGGCGGTTTGCAAGTGCAACGGGTATGACCCCAATCGAGTATTCTCGGCGTGTTCGCATTGCGCGAGCGCGCGAGCTCCTGGAGGGAGGAGAACTCTCGCAGAAAGAGATTGCCCAAGCCCTCGGCTACAGCGACGTGGCCTCATTTGCACGAGTATTTCGCAAGGCTGTGGGCGAGGCGCCGGGAACCTACCGCAAAAGGTTTGGCGGCCAAGGCATCTCGTCAGCCGATTTCGCAGCGAACGATGGTTTACGCCAGAAGAAGCACTTGTTCGAGGCGGACCCTCATACGGACTGAACGAGATTCCGTCATCCTTCGACCGACCGAGTCCTATGTCCGCAATTGGCGCTGAACGTAAGTGCCGGCTCGGCTCACTTCCGGCCGCTATCCGAGGTATTCCGGAAAACATATTCCTATTGGAGTTTTTCTCGGCGTGGCGGCCTTTTGCTTCTTTCCCCTATGGGGGGCACTAACTAGGTGCGGGGGGCAACTATGGGGGCATCTAAAACACAATCTATCTACATATGTTTTTAATATCAATATCTTACGTATTGTGTTCGGTATCCTCCTCCGCTACCAATAATTTCAATGACTTAGAAGACTGCCGTGGTATAGACACCGGCTGCGGATTCAGCCTCGACTCTCAGAAGATGCCGACTGTGCCGCAGGAAAGTGCTGGAGCGGACGAAGGAAATCCCAACCCTCATATGCGCCTTGGGAACTCGTATACGAGCCGGTTAAGCACATCCGGTCCTTGCGCAAATGCCACCTCAATTGACGGCCGCTGTCCTGCTGCTCCTGGAGCCTGATCGGACAAGCTGCTGCATTGTTGCTCTTTGAAACTGGCGTCAGCGCGACGGGAATGTCCGGCTGTGCCGCTGCCTTTAGTAGCAAAGATATCCTTGGCGCTCACTTAACCAAGCCTGCTCATCCGGTATAGCCAGCGTATCCAAGTCTTGCGGGGTTGCGCGTGCGTCGTCCACCCAATTCCGGAGTAACGGACCGCCGTTGATGACATCGATCGCGAGCTTACCCTGCTCGTACTCGTAGGCGAAATCGCGCCAGAAGAGATAGTCGGGATACAACCGGCGAATAGATTTGAAAGCGAGGGCTTGGATACGCCAGGGCTTGAACGCCTGATGTTCATAGCCGGGACCGTCGGTGTGAATCTGCACGCCGCTGCATAGCTTGCCAACATGTTTGTGAAACGCCGGTTCGAACCAGCAGTCGCGCAGACGGCAACCACGGAGCCATTCCGGCGCAAGAGTGCGCATTTCTTTTATGACTGCACGCGCATCGATATCGGGAGCACCGAACATTTCGAGCGGTCGTGTGGTGCCGCGCCCTTCCGAGAGCGTCGTTCCCTCGAGCATCACAGTGCCCGCGTAGGCACGCGCCATCCATAAATTGGGCGCATTGGGACTGGGATTGATCCACACGCGCTCGCCGAGCGGCCAACCGAAACCCGGCGCGGCATTGGGCTGCCACCCCTCCATTTCGACGACACGGTACTCGATATCGAGCTTGAGAGTTCTGATGAACCATAGGCCCAACTCACCGAGCGTCAGCCCGTGACGCATCGGCAATCGCCCAGCGCCAACGAAACTTTCCCATCCGGTGCGCAACGTCAAGCCTTCGACTGGCCGGCCGGCGGGATTAGGCCGATCCAGAACCCACACTGATTTGCGATGTATCGATGCCGCTTCGAGAACATAGCGCAGCGTTGTTATGAACGTATAGATGCGGCAACCCAAATCCTGTAGATCGACAAGGATAACATCGCATGTCTCCATCATTGCATCGGTCGGCTTGCGCACTTGACCATAGAGGCTGAATACCGGGATACCATGCACCGGATCGATGAAGTCCGGCGACTCAATCATGTTGTCTTGCTTGTCGCCGCGCAGACCATGTTGTGGACCAAAAGCCGCAGTGATCTTCAGGCCGCCGCATGCTGCTAACGCATCGAGCGTGTGTGTCAGGTCTGGCGTGACCGAGGCGGGATGTGCGAGCAATGCAATGCGCCTGCCTTTGAGTGGCGCGCGCAAATTAGGTTCAGTGATAAGTCGATCAATGCCAAATTTCACGGCCACTACGCTTTAGGAAAATTGAAGCGCAAAGGAATCGGAATGATGGAAATCTGCCTTGCCCGGTGGATGCGCCAGCGCCCAATATGATTTATGGCCGCTCGTATCTTCGATTACCGCCGCAAGACCCATTCGCCATGCCCCCTCGATTCGCGGTGTCGACATCTGATCTATTTCCAGCGAGGCTTGTAATTGGTAGCACGCCCGGCTCGATCGTACCTCAATGCGTGGCGCGCTTATCTCGGTTGCTACATGCATCCCGCTTCGGTGGCTGTCGAACCGATATGCCGCCCAGTGGGTTGAGGGTGCAAAGTTGAATTCGTAATAAGCGGGGCCGGACGAAGTGCGGACAAATGCCTCGAAACATGTGTGCCGCCAGAGCTCATCGGTACGCGCCGCCGCAACTGCGGCCGGAATACATAGATCGCCTATTCTGCCAGTCACCAAATAGGACAAGACCAAACTGCCAGCGCATGGACGCATGACTTCCACTTCGATGTGTGTCACCGCGGAGCAAAGCGAGTCCGGATGAAGTTTCAACGCCTGACGCATACGGCCATAATAGCGGTAAGACAACCTCACGACGATGGCGTACGCGAGAGGGCGGGCTGTGCGTCGCACTCATCGAGCACGAATTGGTCGGTGGGAGTGCTCCTACTGGGGGTGTATCTCGTCAAAGGCGCTGCCGCAATCGTACACGGCGCGACCGACGCAGCGGCAACAGTGTAGGTCGACATCAAGGCGGCTAGATTATGACAGTCGGCCAGCCGGTCGGTATGGCGACACTGGCCAAGTAGTCCGTGGCGCGTCTCGGCACAAATGGAGCAGGCAGAGCATGTTTGTTCTGCCTGCCTACGTGAGACGGCAACTTGTTCGGCTATGGCAAGAGCATCGTCGGCCTCGATGCCGAGGTCGTGTCCCAACGGGTGATGTAGCGCGATGGGAGCTCCATCCGGACGGTGTTCAACGTGGTCAAAACCGTGTAAGCTTTGCGGGATCGAAGTTGAGAATGGCCAATTACAGCAGGAGTTGATTATGCCTGTCGAAATGGTTCTGACGATCATTTCGAAAGATCGACCGGGGTTGGTGCAAATTTTAGCGCAAGTTATTGCCGATCATTCGGGCAACTGGATCGACAGCTCGATGGCGCGTCTTGGCGGAGAATTTGCGGGAATTCTGCGCGTCGATGTGCCAGAGCGCACGGTTGCGAGCTTCGAAAAATCATTGGCCGCTCTCGCTGAGCTCGGTATTGCCGTGACCGTTCGCCGCGACAGCGCGGCCCCGATGTCTCACGGTCGGCGAGCGCATCTCAATCTCACCGGCGTGGACCACCCAGGCATCGTTCGAGAGGTTTCGAGCGCTCTGGCACGCCATCGTGTCAGCATCGATGAACTGCACACCGAAGTACGCCCTGGCAGCATGACCGGCGAGCCGCTGTTTACTGCACAGGCCATAGTCATTCTTCCTGCAGGCTTAACCACCGATGCGCTGCGTACAGAGCTGGAGCGCATTGGCAATGACGTTATGGTCGATCTTGCATTGACCGAGAGCGATAATGCGAACGCAGATTGATTTTCGTCGGGGACGCCACACGCCTTTCCCAGGACGATCGATTGGGGCACCCGATAGCGTCGCCTCCTATCGCGGCAAGTTCTTGACTCTTTCTGACGAACGGGGTGCGGGACATCGTTTCCCCACCGTGGACCTCGCCGACGGCTTTCCAGAAGCCTAGCGCTCCGTCCGCGACGACGAGCGTGGGCGCCAAGGCGAGACCGCGGCGTTTCAAATCGAGCAGCAATTCCTTCCAGGATAAGGCGCTGCCACATGTGGCTGGGCCCCAGACTGATGCTGCGGGCTTTAGCTGTGTCGCGGGGCCGGCAGGGAACCAACGGTCCTCCACACCGTTGAAGCCTTGCATACCTCTCAAACTCGAAAGGACCTCCTAAATGATTAAACGCATCCTTCTTGGGACATCTCTCTTACTAGCCACATCACCTGCATTTGCCGGTTGTATCGGCGGTGCGGTAGGCGACGGCTGTATCGGCATTCCCACACCTTCTGAGCGGCATTACGATCGCGACTACGACCATCGCAGCGTTGTGATTGAGCATCATCGCGCTCCGGTTGTTGTTGAACATCATCATCGCAGCGCCCCCGTCGTAATTGAACACGATGACGAAGATTGACGGTGTTAGCCGAGCGCCTGCCAACATTGAGCAGGCGCTTGGCATTTTCGCACCAACCTCGGCGCCTTAGCACATCGCCAAACCGAAGCTCTTCAGAAAGAAAGGAAAGTGGATGCGCATAGCGCTGGTCGCTCCTCTAGCGGAAGCGGTCCCCCCGAAGCTGTATGGCGGAACCGAGCGAGTCGTCTCCTGGTTGGCGGAAGGGCTTGTTAGGCAAGGCCACCGCGTTGCTTTATTTGCCAGCGCGGGGTCCAAGACGACAGCGGAGCTCGTCGTCTGCGTGCCGCAAAGTCTAAGACTTGCCGGAGTTCGCGATCATTTGGGCAGCACCCTCGCGATGCTGCGCGAGGTAAGGCGCCGCGCCGATGATTTCGACATCATCCATTTTCATTTGGACCTATTGCCGCAAGCCTTGTTCCACGATCTTGCGCACAAATGTCTCGTGACGCTGCACGGACGCCTCGATCTACCCGATGCCTTGCCTCTCTATAAGGCCTATCCCGAGATGCCGCTGGTTTCGATTTCAAACGCGCAGCGCCGTCCAATGCCGAAAGATTCAAATTGGCTTGCGACGATCCCACACGGCCTTCCGACGAGCGCCTGTCCATTCAACCAGGAAGGCGGCAGCTATTTGGCTTTCCTCGGTCGTATCTCGCCGGAAAAGCGCCCGGACCGCGCGATAGAAATCGCCAAACGAGCGGGTATTCCGTTGAAACTCGCGGCAAAAGTGGACGCTGTCGATTTGACGTATTTCAAGACCGAAATCGAACCACTGCTTGATCATCCCCTCATTGAGTTCATCGGAGAAATCGGTGAAGCCCAAAAAGGTGAGTTTCTCGGTAAGGCGCGCGCGCTGTTGTTTCCGATTGACTGGCCGGAACCTTTCGGTCTGGTCATGATCGAAGCGATGTCGGTTGGAACGCCGGTCATCGCTTGGCCTAACGGTTCCGTGCCTGAAGTCGTTGTAGACGGCGTCAGCGGCTGGATCGTCGATTCCATCGAGGCTGCGGCAGAAGCTGCGCAGCAGGCCTCTCACATGGACCGGAGCAAAGTGCGCGCCGAGTTCGAACGGAGATTTACCGCCGAGCGGATGGCGCAGGCCCATGTCGCTGCGTATCGATTGCTGCAATCATGCGATTCTGTGTCGACAGCGCTTGACAGGGAGCTTATGGAGCTTTCTTTGGCGGCGCGCGCTGTGTCCGAGCCTTCGTTAGCCACTTGAAAACAACTAGCAGGAAAGCGCGTCGCCTCGGTCTTGAATAAGGCGGATTGAAGAGATAACTGAGAAGGCGTAACGTCGGACAAGCATGCCCGGCCTTGAGGCATGGCCACAAGCGCCTCACAACTTAAGCAACCTCACATCCGAATCCGGCCAAGTGGAGTATGGTCATCGTAGGCAACACGCAAGAGGCGGAACACCGCACGGAAGGCGTCACGGACGCTACGATAGACCTGCCTCAGCACTATATCGAGATCGCGGGATCGCTCGTCCAGCGATCGTTGCGCAGTCTGAAAGATGGCGATGCTTTCGCGGTCTTCGACGAGTATGGCGACATCGGTGCCTTTGGTGCCGGACCTCAGGGACTCTATTTCAATGACACCCGGTTTTTGTCCCGGTATGACCTCCGTTTCGAGGGTAAACGGCCGTTGTATTTGGGCTCGGTGGTTCAAGACGACAATGTCGCGCTCTCAGTTAACCTTGCCAACCCAGATGTTCATGCAAACTCACTCATTTCGCTGCCGCGCGACACGATTGCGATCGAACGCACCAAATTCCTTTGGCAGGCGGTCTGCTATGAAAGGATCGGTTTTTGTAATTTTGCCGATAGCACTCGGCATTTCCGCATCGAGATTGGATTTGGCGCCGATTTTCATGACCTGTTCGAGGTACGCGGAACGTCGCGCAAGCGGCGAGGCATTAGTACGTCAGTGGTCAGTAAGGAAGCCGTTGGATTTTATTACGAGGGACTCGACGAATTAAAACGCAAGACGGAATTGCGGTTCTGTCCTCGGCCTTCTCATCTTGAGACTAATCGCGCGACCTTCGAATTCGAGCTCGCACCCCATGAACGTAAATCGCTCTTCGTGTCGGTTCTGTGCGAAGACAGAAATAAGCCGCGATGCGATTCGTTCGGACATGCTTTCCGGGCGAGGCGGCGTGCCATCCGGCATAAGGCGACCGGCATTGCTACGATTGAAAGTTCGAACGAACTCTTCAATGAAGTCTGCCAGCGTGCCACCGCCGACCTCTATATGCTGATGACGCGGACCCGCCATGGGCTTTATCCTTATGCGGGAATTCCTTGGTATAGCACCGTTTTTGGCCGCGATGGGATTATCACGGCCATGCTGCTTTTATGGCTTGACCCGTCCGTGGCCAAAGGTGTTCTTGGGGTCCTCGCTGAGACTCAGGCAAAAACCCTCGATCCTCTTTCTGACGCGCAACCGGGCAAAATCCTGCATGAGACCCGGAAAGGGGAAATGGCGCATCTTGGTGAAGTGCCTTTCCAGCTCTATTATGGGACTGTCGATGCAACGCCGCTCTTTGTCATGCTGGCTGGCATGTATTTCGACCGGACCGGCGATATCGGAACAATCATTGCCACCTGGCCGAATATCAAGGCGGCATTGCACTGGATCGATACATTTGGCGATCCGGATGGGGACGGCTTCGTCGAATATGCGCGTCAAACCGACTCTGGCCTTGTCAATCAGGGGTGGAAAGATTCCTACGATTCAATTTTTCACGCCGATGGCACGATGGCGAGCGGTCCAATCGCGCTTTGTGAAGTGCAGGGCTATGTGTTTGCCGCAAAGACGCATGCAGCTAGGCTCGCGCATCGCATGGGCGAGGTTGATTTGGAGATCAAGCTGCGCAATGAGGCGCAAATCCTGCGAAAGAATTTCGAGGAGGCTTTTTGGTGCGAGGATCTCGGCACCTATGCCTTGGCGCTCGATGGCCACAAGAATCCATGTCGGGTCCGGACATCGAACGCGGGCCATGCGCTCTTTACCGGGATAGCGGCACTGGAACGGGCCACGCGCGTTGCCGAGACATTGCTTAGCCCGGAATCCTTCAGCGGCTGGGGAATAAGAACGGTCGCCAGCGGCGAGGCGCGGTTCAATCCAATTTCCTATCACAACGGCTCGATCTGGCCGCACGATAATGCGATGATCGCGCTTGGCTTTGCCCGCTATGGCTTGATATCGCAGGCGGCACGGGTTTTCTCCGCGATGTTTGAAGCTGCGGCCTATCAGGATTTGCGCCGCTTGCCGGAATTGTTCTGCGGCTTCATCCGCAAGCCGCACCGCGGGCCGACCGCCTATCCGGTTGCTTGCGCGCCGCAAGCGTGGGCGTCGGCCGCGCCTTTTGCCTTTCTCGGGGCTTGTCTCGGCATGGAGCTATGTCATGATAGCAATTCCGTGACCTTTCACGATCCCGCGATGCCTGCTTTTTTGGACTACGTGGTCTTGAACCAATTGAGTCTGGGCGATTCACGCGTCAATGTTAAACTTCAGCGGCACGGCGGCGATGTTACCCTCAATTTATTGTGCCGGTGGGGCGATGCGAAAGTAATGCTGGTAGAATGAGCTGAGCGGATTGTACGCGCCGGAGCAATAACGCCTCACATACCGTTTCTATTAAACCTTGGCGATTTCCGTGCAACTCCCGCCATCGTCCGGCAACACGAGAGCGTTCGCCCGCGCCAGCCGATGCGCCGCCGAGCCATCCCACGCCAGGCGATCAGACTGGCGCGGTCTTCAGTGACAGAAAGCCAGCGCGAATCAAGCACCAAGAGAATCCCAAAATCACCTGGGGGCAAGCGATTTTTCCGGCGTTTCAATGAGTTGGGCTATATACAATCGCCGCCCCTCCCCATTCTCCTTTATACGCTGCTCGTTCCTCAAGACTCCAATTGACTCTCTTGGCAAGTGAGAACAAATAATGAACATATGACCCTCCGAGCCCATAGCCAAGACCATGAGTGCCTCCATTCCCCGTCCTGCTATCGAGGAGCTTCGCGAGCGCATCCGGCACCTCGAGAGCGTGGCTGGCCGAAGGCGTTCGGTGCTGCCTTTCGGTATCAAGGCGATCGACCGGCATCTTCCCGGAGGCGGATTGGCGCTAGGCGCGCTGCATGAGGTGGCGGGCGGTGGCCATGGCGCAATCGACGGTGCGGCTGCCGCGCTCTTTGCGGCGGGAATTGCGGCGCGCACGCGCGGTCACGTGCTCTGGTGTGTCACACGGCAGGATTTGTTTGCCCCAGCTCTCGCGCAAGCCGGGCTCGTGCCCGATCGCGTGATCTATGTCGAGGCGGGAGACGAGACGTCGGTCCTGATCTGTTTCGAGGAGGGTTTGCGGCATGGCGGGCTTGGCGCTGTTGTTGCCGAAGTCGCGCGCCTCTCCATGACGGCTTCCCGCCGTCTTCAGCTTGCTGCCGAAAGCTCGGGCACCATCGGCATTGCCATCCGCCGCTGGCGGCGGCCCTCAGAGGCGGCCGATTTCGGACAGCCGACGGCATCCCTCACCCGCTGGCGCATCAGCGCCCTCCCGGCAACTTCCTTGCCGGTGTCCGGCGTTGGCCGCGCTCGCTGGCAGCTCGAATTGATCCGCTGCCGCGCCGGGGAAAGCGTCGATTTCGAAGTGGAGGCTTGCGATGCGACGGGTCATCTCGCTCTTCCTTCCAACCTGGCCCACGGACCGGCTGAGAAGGACATTGGGCGCCTCCGCGCCTCCGGTTGAGGCGCCGCTTGTGCTAATTGGTCCAGAAGGAAGGCGGCGGCTGGTTTTCGCCCTGGACGCGGCCGCGCGGCGCACCAGCTGGCGCCTTGGCATGCCCGCGGCCAAGGCGCAAGCGCTGGTGCCGGGCCTCATCGTCAGGAGCGCGGAGCCTGCCACCGACGCCGCAGCCTTGAGCCGACTCGCTCTCTGGGCCCTCCAGCATTATGCGCCCATCGCCGCCGTCGATCCGCCGGACGGGCTGGTAATCGACACGACCGGTGCTGCTCACCTGCATGGTGGCGAAGACGCCATGCTAGAGGAAATGGTCGCACAGCTCGCCGCATCAGGTATCACGGCGCGGGCAGCGGTCGCTGACACTTGGGGCGCCGCTTATGCTTTTGCCCGCTATGGGGCGCGGACCACCCTTGTCGTTGCGCCAGGAAACAGCGCGAAAACTATTCTCGACCTGCCCATCGCCGCCCTTCGCCTGCCCAAAACCATGGTGGAGGATTTGTCCGTCCTCGGCTTCGAACGTATTGGCGAACTCGCGGCAAAACCCCGCGCGCCGCTCGTCTTACGCTTTGGCCCCGAACTTGGCCGCCGCCTCGATCAGGCCATGGGGTGTCTTAGCGAGCCGATCGATCCGATTCGCCCGCCGGACCTCGTCGAGGTACGCCGTGTTTTTGCAGAGCCGATCAGCGCGCCGGAAACGCTAGCCCGCTATACAGGCAAGCTCGCCGGCCAACTCTGTGAAGCGCTCGAAGCCAAAGGCCTCGGCGCACGGCGCCTCGATCTGCTTTTGCACCGGGCCGACAACCATATTGAGGCCATCCGCATCGGCACGGCGCGGCCGGTGCGCGATGCGAAGCGTCTGACCCGGCTCCTCTGCGACAAGATCGAGACCATCGACCCGGGCTTTGGCATCGAGATCTTGCGTCTGGCCGCGATACTCGCCGAACCGCTCGCCCCGAAACAAGTGGTCTCCTCGCTGACCGGGGAACCGGAGGCGGATGTATCCGGCCTCATCGACACGCTCGCTAATCGCGTCGGCGAACAACGGCTCTATCGCTTTGCTCCGGTTGCGAGCGACGTGCCGGAACGCTCGGTGTGCCGCATCGCGCCGGCGGCTCCCGATACCGGCGAGACTTGGCCAGACCCTTGGCCGCGTCCCGCGCGCCTGTTGCCAGCGCCCGAGCCGATCGAGATAGTCGCGTTGCTGCCCGATCATCCGCCCGTCAGCTTCACCTGGCGCGGCATAAGGCGGCGCGTGAAATGCGCCGATGGTCCCGAGCGGATCTTTGGGGAATGGTGGAAACGCGATGCCGAGCTCTCCGCAGTGCGCGACTATTTCCGCATCGAGGACGCGGCGGGCGAGCGCTTCTGGATCTATCGCTCAGGCGATGGCGAGGACACCTCGACAGGCTCGCACCATTGGTTCCTGCACGGGATTTTCGGATGAGCACGCGCTATGCCGAGCTGCAATGCACCTCGCATTTTAGTTTTTTGCGCGGGGCGAGTTCTTGCGAGGAGCTGTTTGACGAGGCAGCCAGGCTCGGCATCGAGGCACTGGCGATCGCCGACCGCAACAGCCTTGCCGGGATCGTTCGCGCCCATGAAGCCGCCAAGACAACGGGTGTGCGTCTGATCGTCGGCTGCCGCCTCGATCTTACCGATGGCATGTCCGTTCTTGTCTATCCGATGGACCGGCCCGCCTATGCGCGGCTCTGCCGGCTGCTGTCGCTCGGCAAAAAGCGCGGCGGCAAGGCGCACTGCCGGCTCGATTGGTCCGATATCGTCGCTTATGGTGAAGGCCTGATCGTGGTACTTGTGCCCGATGCGGCCGATGAAACATGCGCGCTGCATCTTCGCCGGCTGCGGGAGACATTTGCGGACCGCGCCACTCTGGCGCTGACCTTGCGCCGGAGGCCAAACGATGTGCTGCGCCTCCATGAGCTGTCGAACATGGCCGCGCGCGCGGGCGTTCCTGCCGTCATCACTAATGATGTGTTGTTCCATGTCCTGGCGCGGCGCATCCTGCAGGATGTTGTCACCTGCATCCGGCACAATTGCACCATCGATGACGCCGGCTTCCGGCGCGAGCGCCACGCCGATCGCTACCTCAAGGCGCCGGAAGAGATGGCACGTCTCTTCAGCCACTATCCCGAGGCCTTAACGCGCACGATGGACATCGCCGCGCGCTGCCGCTTCTCGCTCGACGAGCTTGCCTATCAATATCCAAAAGAGCGCACGATGCCTGGCCTCACGCCGCAGCAGGCGCTCGAAAAACTCACCTTCGAAGGGGCCGCCGAGCGTTATCCAGAGGGCGTACCCGATAAAGTCATGGCGATCCTCACCCACGAGCTGCGCCTCATCGAGAAGCTCGGCTACGCGCCCTATTTCCTGACCGTGAATGCGATTGTCCGCTTTGCGCGCAGCCAAAATATTCTCTGTCAGGGCCGCGGCTCGGCCGCCAATAGTGCCGTCTGTTATGTGCTCGGCATCACCTCGATCGACCCCGAGCGCAACGATCTTCTGTTCGAGCGTTTCGTCTCGGAGGAGCGGCGCGAGCCGCCGGATATTGACGTCGATTTCGAGCACGAGCGGCGCGAGACCGTCATGCAATGGGTGTTCGA
>DATBQJ010000275.1:0-4155 GCA_036560885.1 Methylocella sp. | reverse complement strand
CTCGAAAAGGAGCTGCGCCGCCAGAAAGCCGAGTTTCGCGAGCTAAGCGCCATTTTGGATACCGCGATGGACGGCATTGCCGTGCTCGATTCGCAAGGGCAAATCCTAAGTTTGAACCGCTCCGGCGAGGCTCTTTTCGGCTACGACCAAAACGAAGTGGCGGGGGAGCATTTCACAAGGCTGATCGCACCAGAAAGCCGCGCGCTGGCAAATGCCTATTTCGAAGGGTTGAAAGCGCAAGGCGCCGCCAGCCTGCTCAATCAGGGGCGCGAGATCGTCGGCCTCGCCCGGCAAGGCGGGACCATTCCGGTCTTCATGACGCTTGGCCGCATCGGAGCATCGCCCGGCGCCGGAGAAGAGCGGGCGGCGCGCTTTTGCACCCTCTTGCGCGACCTCACGCATTGGAAAAAGGCCGAGCGAGAGCTAGAGGAAGCCCGCAAGGAGGCTGAGCGGGCAAGCGCGTTGAAATCGGATTTTCTCGCCAGGGTCAGCCATGAAATCCGGACGCCGCTCAATGCGATACTAGGTTTTGCCGAAGTCATGATGGACGAGCGTTTCGGCGCGATCGGCAATCAGCGCTATAAGGATTACTTAAGCGATATTCATGCCTCTGGCACGCTGGTGATGAGTCTCGTCAACGATCTTCTCGATCTTTCCAAGATCGAGGCAGGCAAGATGGATTTCGATTTTGCATCGATCGACGCCAATCGCATTGTCTCGGAGTGCGTCTCGATCATGCAGCCGCAGGCGAGCCGCGAGCGGGTCGCCTTGAGGCTCTCATTGTCGCCGGCGCTTCCAAATATTCTCGCCGACGAGCGTTCGCTTCGCCAGATCGTCTTGAACCTTCTGTCGAACGCGGTGAAGTTCAACCGGCCGGGCGGTCAAGTCATTGTCGCTACCGCGCTCGCCGACGCCGGGAGTGCCGTGATTCGGATTCGCGATTCCGGGGTTGGCATGCCCGAGGCCGGCATCGGCGAGGCTTTTGAGCCGTTCCGGCGGCTTGTCACCGCGACGCCGTCGCGCGGCACTGGGCTCGGCCTGCCGCTGACCAAGGCCTTGGCCGAGGCCAATCACGCCTCCCTTACGATCAAGAGCAAGGAGCACGAGGGCACTTTGGTCGAGGTTGTCTTCCCGGCCGCGCGCATCCTGGCCGAATGATCCGGTTTTAGTGGCGTGGCGGCGGGAACGGCCAACGGCCGCGTTCGTGCCTTGCCGGCACGGGCTATTCGCCGCATGATACTTGGTCAAACGAATCGGTGCGGATATCAATCTAAGGTTAAGGAGCCATGACAAAAACCGTCCGGGTTTACGAGGTTGGCGGGCCCGAGGTGTTGCGGATCGAGGATTTCGCGCCGCCGCCGCCCGCGCGCGGAGAAGTGCTTGTCCGAAATCATGCGATCGGCGTCAATTTCATCGACACTTATTTTCGCAGCGGCGCCTATCCGGTTCCCTCGCTTCCCTTCACGCCCGGCAACGAGGGCGCTGGCGAAATCGTCGCACTCGGCAAGGGCGTGAAAAATTTCAAGCTTGGCGACAGGGTCGCCTATGCCACGAACCTCGGCGCCTACGCCGGGGAGCGGCTGATCGATGCGGACCGTCTCGTCAAGCTGCCAAAGAGTATTTCCTTCGAGACGGCCGCGGCGATGATGCTGAAGGGCCTCACCGCGAATTATTTGCTGCGCCGGACTTTTAGGGTGAAGGCGGGCGATACGATCCTCGTTCACGCGGCGGCGGGCGGGGTTGGCCTTATTCTATGCCAATGGGCGAAGGCGCTCGGCGCGAGTGTCATCGGGACGGTGGGCTCGCCCGAAAAAGCCAAGCTCGCCAAGAAGGCGGGAGCCAAGCACACGATCCTCTATCGCGAGGAGGATTTTGCCGCGCGTGTGAAAGAGATCACCAAGGGTAAACTCTGCGATGTGGTCTATGACGGCGTGGGCCGGGAGACCTTTCCGGCCTCGCTCGATTGCCTCCGGCCGCTTGGAATGTTCGTGAGTTTCGGCTCCGCCTCGGGTCAGATCGAAGCGTTCAATTTGGGGCTTCTGTCAACAAAAGGCTCGCTCTTTGTCACCCGCCCCTCGCTTCATACGTATTCGGCTAAACGCGCGGACTTGGAAAAAATGGCCCGCGAACTTTTTCGCGTGGTGGCGGGCGGCGCGGTCAAGGTCCCCTTGCACAAGACCGTGCCCCTCGAAGATGTGGTGAATGTCCATCGTGCGCTCGAGGGTCGCGAGACCACGGGCGCGACCGTGCTCATTCCGTGAACGGCAGCACATATGGAATGGCGGGACGACGGCCTTATCATCGGCACAAGACAGCATGGCGAGTCGAGCGTCATCGTCGAAGCAATGACGCGCGCGCATGGCCGCCATTTCGGGCTTGTCCGGGGCGGCCGCTCCAAGCGCATGCAGCCGTTGTTGCAACCAGGAAACCACGCCGAATTCGTGTGGCGGGCGCGGCTCGACGAGCATCTCGGTACGTTTTCGGTCGAGCCCCTGAAATTGCGCACCGCGCGCCTCATGGCGAGCGCGGAAGCGCTGCACGCGGTTTGTCTCGTCGCCGCCCTGCTGCGCCTTGGCCCCGAGCGCGATCCGCATCCGGCGCTTTACGAGACGGCGATGCGGATTGCCGGCAGTGTCGACAGGCCAGAAATTCTTCCGCCGCTTATCGTTTGCTTCGAGGCCGAGATTCTTTCCCAAATGGGTTTTGGCCTCGACCTTGAAAAATGTGCCGCGACGGGCGCCGCCAACGATCTCGTTTATGTGTCGCCAAAGTCCGGACGTGCTGTATCGAAGGTGGCGGGCGAGCCTTACAAGGCACGGCTACTGCCGCTGCCGGCCTTTCTGCGCGGCGAAACCGCGCCACCGCCTCCCGCCGCCATAAGGGACGGTTTCAGATTGACCGGGTTTTTCCTGATGCGCGACCTTTTCGGCCCGCGCGGCCAAGCCCTGCCGGAGGCGCGCGGCGCCTATCTTGCCGAACTCGCCAAGCGCTTCGGCGCGGCCGCGTGAACTTGCCAAACTATTTGATCTTGGTTTCCTTGAATTCGACGTGCTTGCGCACGACCGGATCGTATTTCTTGAAGCCGAGCTTTTCCGTCTTGGTGCGGGCGTTTTTCTTGGTCACATAAAAATAGCCCGTGTCCGCCGTGGACAGAAGCTTGATCTTGATCATTGCGGCTTTCGCCATTCTCTCGTTCCTTCAATGCGGCGTCGCGCGGCCCTGGCCGAGCCCGGGCGGGCGGGAAACCGTGACCATACGAATCGCGCCCCGCTTGTCAATAAAGGGACGCTGGCATTCCGCCAAATTGGGGCCATGGAAGTGCTGACTTGGTTTGGACTTCCCGCCTAACTATTCTATCTTTACTGGCGGCGTTCTTCCAGCATTTGGGAGCCAAGAATGTCGCGGACGCTCATCCTCCTCGGACTCATCCTCGTGGCGGTTGGTCTACTTTGGCGGTGGATCGGCGTGCTCCGGCTAGGGCGGTTGCCGGGCGATATCGTTTTCCAGCATCAGAACTTCACTTTCTATTTACCGCTCACTACCGGGCTCCTGGTCAGTGTGGTCCTGACGCTGATTCTGTGGTTTACCGGCCGCTAAACCGCTCGCCCGTGCGGGCCTCCGGATGGCCGGGCGCAGAAGGTTCACTACCGGCAGGAAAACTGGTAGGGGTTGAGTGACCGCGAGCAGTCAGCCAGGGCCAAATCCTTGCATCACCGCACCGCGCCGCACTGCCGGATCCCTTGAGCTAGAACAGTTTACACGATTTCGGGCAGACAGTTTTTTAATGGTACCGCTGCACTGAGAGAAAGAGAGATAAAAGATGGCGCGTAGCAAAATCGCATTGATCGGAGCCGGTCAGATCGGCGGAACCCTGGCGCTCCTGGCGGCGCTCAAAGAGCTTGGCGACATTGCGCTCTTCGACATCGCGGAAGGGACGCCGCAGGGCAAGGCCCTCGATCTCGCCGAATCCGGTCCGGTCAACGGGTTCAATGTGGCCTTCGAAGGCGCCAATGGTTACGAAACAATCGCTGACGCCAGTGTCGTCATCGTCACAGCCGGGGTGCCGCGCAAGCCCGGGATGAGCCGCGACGATCTGCTCGGCATCAATCTCAAGGTCATGGAAGCGGCCGGCGCCGGCATTAAGCAATATGCGCC
>DATBQJ010000274.1:0-6778 GCA_036560885.1 Methylocella sp. | reverse complement strand
CCGACATAATCGTCGATCGCTTCCGGCAGAAGCAGAAGCTGAGATCGATCAAACCCTGAGATGTGCGCCATGCCCGATTCTATCGTGAACTTGGCCACCCGAGAATCCCCCAGTCCGACTTTTCACACACTCTGCTTGATTTATACTCGCGCATTTATTGGCTGCTTTATGCCTCGCGAGCACACCCGTCCGTTGTGGGAATCGGGGACCGAAGGGCGCGCCGATCTCGCGGCGGGGCGAAGCGAGTTATGCGCCGGCGCCGGTGGCCGCGCGCTCTTTGCCCGCGCCGTCCTTGCGGGCAGGGGCCTTGTGCTTCGCGTTCTTCCTGAATTTCCGCATGACAAGGTCGCGCTTCAATCGGGAAAGATGATCGATGAACAAGACGCCATTCAGATGGTCGATCTCATGCTGGAGGCAAGTCGCCAAAATGCCGTCCGCCTCGATCTCTTGCGCGCGGCCGGCGCGGTCGAGATAGCGGGCGCGCACGCGCGCCGGCCGCTCGACATCCTCGAAAACGTCCGGGATCGACAGGCAGCCCTCCTGATAGGTCGAAAGCTCCTCCGAAGCCCAGAGAATTTCCGGGTTCGCGAGACAAAGCGGCTCCGGCGCGGCGGCTTCGTTGTCGCGTTTGGCCACATCGAGAACGATCACCCGCTGTTGCACGGCAATCTGAATCGCGGCGAGGCCTACGCCAGGCGCGGCATACATGGTCTCGAGCATATCGTCCATAAGCGCGCGGATGCTCTTGTCGATCGTGGCCACTGGCGCGCCAACGAGACGTAAACGTGGATCGGGAAGGGTGATTATGGTCCGCAAAGGCATGAGCGTGAGATAATACCGGCGCTGCGCGAGGTCAATTTACCACCGCACCGGCGCAACTCTAGCTTTGCCGAATTCGGGCCCATTTGTTCCATGGCATGTCACGGCTCTTTAAAAATCTAACAAAAACAATGAACTGCATTCCTTGTCCGTTTTCCAAAAAAATTGGGCAAAGCCTCTTGCTTTTTGTGCACTGCACGTCCATATTGGTGCGGTGCGGCGAGCCTCTTGCCGCCGATGCCCTCCTTGGGCGTTTCCTCCCTAGACTTGGGCCGCTTGTGGCAACGCAAGCGGCCTCTTTTTTGTTCATTTTCCGCCGTCGTTATTGGCCGCTAATCTGTCTTTCGGTTGTGGGTGCTTGCGGGCTGGCTCGCAAGGCGGCAAGACAAAAATTTATCTATTGACGGATATTGTCATCTATGATAAGTCAACTCCGTTGACGGCAAGCCTCTTGCCGCCAATGCCCTCCTTGGGCGTTTCCTCCCTAGACTTGGGCCGCTTGTGGCAACGCCGGCGGCCTCTTTTTGATGGCTTGCTGGTAATGGCCAGCTGGCTTTGTGCCGCAGGGGTTGGGACCCCTATGACAGAGCCGCATGAATCGGGTGTCCCGCCCGGCGGCACTAATCCAGAAACATGGCCGACTATTCGGCGGCCGCGCGATGCTGGTCGCGGCGCGCGGCAACCGCATCTGCCAAGACACAAGCGGCTTTGGCCAGACCGGTGGCAACATCGGCGAACCGTTCGCTTTTGCGCACGGCGCGTTCATCCATGTAGAGAGCCCGGCTCACTTCGATCTGCATGGCATGGCAATCGCTTGCAGGATTACCATAATGTTCGGTAATGAAGCCCCCGGCATAGGGCTTGTTGCGCTGCACATCGTAGCCTCGGCGGCGCAGCTCATATTCGACGGCATCGACAAAATCCGTGGCACAACTCGTTCCATAGCGATCGCCCACGACGAAATCCGGCTTTTGGGGCAATTCGAGTGCTGCCGCCCACGAAGGCTGGCCGCTGCGCAAAGAACCCGAAGGCATCGAATGGCAATCGACGAGGACGGCAATGCCAAAAATTTGCCTCGCCCGGTCGATGAGCCTGCGCAGGCACGCGTGGTATGGTTTGTAGAGTTTCTCGATTCGCTCGATCGCTTCTTCGACCGGTATGCGGCGTGCGTAAATCTCCTGCGCTTGGCTCGCTACGCGCGGGATTGTACCAAGCCCCCCGGCCACCCGCAGCGAGCGCGTATTGGCGAAAGCCGGCAGCCGCCCCTCAAACATGCGTGGGTCCAACTCGTAGGGTTCGCGATTGAGATCGAGATAGGCGCGCGGAAACCGAGCTCTGATCAGGGGCGCACCCAGCGCCGCAACCCCGCCGAACAAAGCATCGACGAACGCGTCCTCCGAGCGGCGCAGCACCGCTTCGTCGAGCTTCGCGGCCTCGAGAAACCGGCGCGGATAAACATTGCCCGAATGGGGCGACGAAAAAACCAGCGGACAGGTAAGCCGCGCCGGTTCCAGCACCTCGAACGGCGGATCAAGTTCCGGCTCGTGCGGTTGGGTGACCTTCGCCGGGGCGTCCCGCGCATACGCTGGGCCGGACAGCATTGAAGTCATCAAGCCTTCCTCGCCCCGCCGCCCGCGTCCGAAACCCTTGGATGCCAGCCAATCCGTCAAGGCCATCGCATTCTGTCCAGTTCTGTCGCGATCCGCTAGCCCAATTCGAAAAAATTAACGGATAAAGTAAAATCTGGTAATTTTCACCCGATTTTTACCTGGCCGGCGTTTTGATGGCAAAAGCTGCGAGGACCCCCATGAACGAGCCCTATACCCCAATCCATCCCAAGATCCTGCTGGCCGAGGACGATCACGACATGCGCCGCTTTCTCGGCAAGGCGCTGCAAAACGCGGGCTATGTGGTTGCCTCGTTCGACAATGGCATGTCCGCCTATCACAGACTGCGCGAGGAGCCGTTCGAATTGCTCCTCACCGATATTGTCATGCCGGAGATGGACGGGATCGAATTGGCCCGCCGGGCGACCGAACTCGACCCCGACATCAAGGTGATGTTCATTACCGGTTTCGCGGCGGTCGCGCTCAACCCTGATAATAAGGCCCCGCCACAGGCAAAGATCCTGTCGAAGCCCTTCCATCTGAAAGACCTTGTAAACGAGGTTCAGCGTCTGCTTGCCGCCTGACCGCCGGCATGCTTGAAGGTTGCCAATGGGGAGTTGCCTCGCTACCGCGCGAGCCAATGCGGTTGCTCGACAGGAACCTAAACGCCTTGTTCAATAACGCTGCTTGCTCGATGCGTAGGCTTTTCGGTTGCCTCGCTTTCTGCCTCGTTCTTCTCGCCGCCGAGAGCGCTGGTGCTGCTGGATTCCAGGACTGCCTCGCGGGGCTTCGCGGCCCGGCGATTGCGGGCGGCGTCGATGCCGCCACTTTTGACAAAGCGGCGCGCGGGCTCACGTTCAACTCCGACGTGATCGCCATGTCCGAGGTCCAGCCGGAATTCAAGACGCCGATTTGGGACTATCTCGCCGGCCTCGTCGACGAGGAAAGAGTGAACGACGGCCGCGCGATGATGGCGCGCTGGGGAAGCGCGCTCGCGCTCGCGCAAAGCCGGTTCGGCGTCGACCCGGCGACGGTCACGGCCGTCTGGGGCGTCGAATCCGATTATGGCCGCAGCTTTGGCACGCGCCCGGTCGTGCAATCGCTCGCGACGCTGGCCTGCGGCGGCAGGCGAGCGGGCTATTTCCGGTCAGAACTCTTTGCCGCCCTAAAAATTATTCAGCATGGCGACATCGATCCTGCCCAATTCAACGGGTCCTGGGCCGGTGCCTTTGGCCACACCCAGTTTATGCCCTCGACTTTTCTGCGTGTTGCCGTCGATCTCGATGGCGATGGCCGCAAGGACCTCATCAATTCCGTCCCTGACGCACTTGGCTCGACCGCCGCCTATTTGCGCAAGGGCGGCTGGGTTCCAGGCGGCGAATGGGGGTTCGAGGTCCGCTTGCCGGAGCATTATGCGGGTCCCTCGGGGCGAACCCGCAAGCAGCCGATGGCCGCCTGGGCGGCGCTGGGCGTTACCCGCATCGACGGCGAACGGCTGCCGGGCGGCGGGAGCGCAGGACTGCTGCTGCCCGCCGGCACAGTGGGCCCGGCGTTTCTTGTCACCCGCAATTTCGATGCGATCTATTCTTATAATGCGGCGGAGTCCTATGCGCTGGCGATCGCGCTTTTGTCCGATAGGCTGCGCGGGCGGCACGGACTCGTCGCGGCGTGGCCGACGAATGACCCTGGCCTGTCGCGCGCCGACCGGCGCGAGATGCAAACGCTGCTTATGAAGCGTGGCTACGATCTCGACGGCAAGGCGGATGGGGTCATTGGGACTAAGACCAAACAGGCAATCACCGATTTTCAATCCCGCTCCGGCCTGTCGCCCAACGGGCGCGCCTCCGCCTCCGTGCTCGCTGCGCTTCGGGGACGGTAAAGCCGCCGATTGTACCAAAATGCTTCACGTGAAACATTTTGGTACGATTTGAGCCGAAAACCTTACAAGTGCTCATACAGCAGGCGGCTTGAAACGTGTGGGATCGCGCGGATGATCGGTACGATGCGCACACTCGCCCGCGGGTCACCGGAAGTATTGCCCGGCTTGCGGTAAGCGACTAGGCTTCCGGCGTTGGACCCCGCGAAGGGCGTGGGGCGGCGATGGTCTACGAGATGGCGGAGGAAGCAAAATCCGGCGAGGGCGGGCCTGATACAAAAGAGGCCGAGGCCTTGGCTGCCGCGCTCAACCATTCGGCCGAGCGCGTGCAGACGCTGTGGTTCAGCTTTCTTACGTTCATGATCTATCTGGCGGTCGCGACCGGCACGACCACGCATCGCATGCTGTTTTTGGAAGAGCCGCTCAACCTGCCGGTGCTCAATATCGCCTTGCCGCTCTTGGGCTTTTATATTCTGACGCCCATCATTTTCGTCGTCTTGCATTTTTATATGCTGTTGAATCTCGTGCTGCTTGCCCGCACGGCAAAGACTTTCGAGGATGCGCTGGCGCGTGCGTTTCCGGAGGATGGCGATGCGCGCGAAAATTTTCGCATGCGCATTGAAAACACCTTGTTCGTACAGCTGCTTGTCGGCGGCAGGTTGGAGCGCGAGGGAATCAACGCCAGGCTGTTGAGCCTCATGGCGCTGATCACCCTCGCGCTCGCGCCGGTTGCTTTGCTGCTATTTTTGCAAATCAAATTCCTGCCCTATCACAGCGAGTGGATCACGTGGCTGCATCGGAGCTTGCTGCTCGTCGATCTGTGGCTGGTGTGGACTTTATGGCCGGGGTACCGAGTCAGTTGGGGTGTTGTGCGATTATGGCCTAAAGTGACTCGGGCACCCAAGTGGCCGGCCATCGCGAGCGCGGCGGTGCTGGCCTATGCGGTGATGGTGGCGACATTTCCCGATGAGCAATTGTATGTGGCGACCTATTGGCTGCACGGATCAACCTATTTTGATCCAGATAACGGTTTACGCGATTGGCCGATAACCTTCCCGTACACTTTGATAGCCTTGATCGCGCCGGTCAATACTTTAGACCTATACGAAGAAGATTTGATCAACGACGAAAAACCTGCGCATATCCTCGAGAAGAACGAAAGCTCGACCGGCTCGCGGAGGTGGACCGCCACTTTATCCCTCAAATCGCGCGATCTGACGGGTGTGAATCTGAGCTCGGCAGATGTTCGTCATGTTGATTTTACCGGCGCAATCCTCAATCGTGCCAACCTCGCGTTTGCATGGGCGACGAAGGCAAACTTCCTGGCCGCAGAACTCCAGGGTGCTTCGCTCCTCGGCGCGCAGCTCCAGGGCGCCTCGCTCTACGCCGCGGAGGCGCGGGGCGCGGCGCTCGACCGCGCATGGCTCCAGGGCGCGTATCTTCTCAACGCGGAGCTTCAGGGCGCCTCGCTTGCCTACGCGCATCTCCAGGGCGCCTACCTCGGCGGCGCGCGGCTCCAGGGCGCCTCGCTCGCCTACGCGGAGCTTCAGGGCGCCTCGCTCCTCAAGGCGCGGCTCCAGGGCGCCTCGCTCGCCTACGCGCAGCTCCAGGGCGCCTCGCTCGCCGGGGCTGGGCTCGAGGGAGCGTCATTCAGCAATGCGTTTGTTTGGAGAACCGACGCGAGACAGGCCACCTGGAAGGATACGCTCGTCGCCGTCCCAGAAACCGGCCCAAAAGGAACATGTTTTGAAGGCAATGAGCGAGCCGCCTGCGACTGGACGGCTGCCTCATTCGAGGACCTCAAACGGCTCGTCGCCGAGCAAGTTCCCAAAGTCAATGTCGATCAAGATGTCTTGGAAAACCTGGAAAGGATCAAACAAGGCCTCGATCCAGGCAAGGCCTTGGAAGGCGAGGGCGATATGGCGAAGATCTGGGCGGCTCGCAAACGCGAGACTCCTACTCCGGAGGTCTATGAAAAAAGCGTCGTCAACTTATGGCGCCAGCTGGGCTGTTCGGCCGAAGGAGCGCCCTACGTGCTTCATGGACTAGTTGTGCAACTTAACGGATTAGCTACTCCATACGGCAACTCTATTCCGCGTATCCCTATCCAAAGCGATGCAGCAAAGGCTCGCGCTGCTGCTTTCCTCGACGAGGCGCATTGCCCTGGTGCGCACGGGCTCTCCGAAGCCGACAAGGCGAGGCTCAAAAAGATCGCGGCGCCGGACGCACCGCCTCCGCCAAAACCGTGACGCGAAGCTTTGGCGTGAACAAATCGCACTTTCGCCGCTACGATGGTGACTACTTAATTACCAACCCCAACCCCCGCCCCAGTGGTATGGATAAAAATAATAATAGGGATAATAATACGGATAATTATAGGGATAAAAATAAGAATAAGGGTCGTACCACCAAGGGTAACGATAGGGCCGGGCATAGTAGCCATGACGGTGATAGCGATGCCGGTAATAGTGGACCT
>DATBQJ010000273.1:0-10635 GCA_036560885.1 Methylocella sp. | reverse complement strand
GATCGAAAACACCCAGCGCGATCTCAACATCGCGCTGATCAACGAACTGGCGATCATCTTCAATCGCATGGGCATCGACACCGAGGCGGTGTTGCAGGCGGCCGGCACCAAATGGAATTTCCTGCCGTTTCGTCCTGGCCTGGTCGGCGGCCACTGCATCGGCGTCGATCCTTATTATTTGACGCACAAGGCGATGGCGATCGGCTATCACCCGGAGATCATTCTCGCTGGTCGCCGCCTCAATGACGGCATGGGCGCCTATGTGGCCTCGCAACTCGTCAAGGCGCTGATCAAGCGGCGTATCCACGTCGAGGGCGCGCACATCCTGATCATGGGGTTGACCTTCAAGGAAAATTGCCCGGATTTGCGTAACACGCGGGTGATCGACATTGTTCGCGAACTCGCCGATTATAATGCAACCGTTGACGTGCACGATCCCTGGGTCAGCGCCGACGAGGCGCAGCATGAATATGGCCTGGCTCTCGTCGAGCAGCCGGAGCGGGGCGCCTATGACGCCATTGTCCTGGCTGTCGCGCATGACCAGTTTCGCGAACTGGGCGCGTCGGTCAGGGACTTCGGCAAAGAGCGGCATGTGCTCTACGATCTCAAATATGTTCTCGGCGCCGCCCAGTCCGACCTGCGCCTATAGGATTCGTTGAATGACCCGCTACGAAGACGCGTGCGCCGCGTTGCGCGAGGACCCGCGGACTTGGCTGATCACCGGCGTCGCCGGCTTTATCGGCTCGAATCTGCTCGAGACGCTGCTCAAGCTTGATCAGCGGGTGGTGGGGCTGGATAATTTCGCCACCGGCCACCGGCGTAATCTCAAAGAAGTGGAAGCGCTTGTTGATCCGTCGCGATGGGCAGGGTTCGACTTTATCGAGGGGGATATCTGCTCGATCGACGCCTGTCGTGGGGCTTGTAATGGGGTCGATTTTGTCCTGCATCAGGCGGCGCTCGGCTCGGTTCCGCGCAGCGTCAATGACCCGATCGCGACAAACGCGGCGAATGTCACCGGCTTCTTGAATATGCTGGTCGCCGCGCGCGACGCCAATGTTCGGCGGTTTGTCTATGCCGCCAGCAGTTCGACCTATGGCGATCATCCGGGACTGCCGAAGGTCGAGGACGTCATCGGCAAGCCGCTCAGCCCCTACGCCGTCACGAAGCTGGTGAACGAGCTCTACGCGGATGTGTTCGCGCGCTGTTACGATCTCGAGTCGATCGGCCTGCGCTATTTTAACGTCTTTGGCGCGAGGCAATATCCGAATGGCGCCTATGCCGCCGTGATCCCGCAGTGGACAGCGGCGATGATCGCGGGCGCGCCCGTGTTCATCAATGGCGACGGCGAGACGAGCCGGGACTTTTGCTATGTCGCGAATGCGGTGCAAGCGAACATGCTGGCCGCGACGACGCAAAATTCCGAAGCGGTCAATCAGGTCTATAATGTCGCCGTTGGCGACCGTACGACGCTAAACGATCTTTATTCCGAACTGGGCCGCTTGCTCGAGCCAAACTTCCCGCATCGGAAGGGCGCGGCGCCGACTTACCGAGATTTCCGCGCTGGCGACGTGCGCCACAGCCAGGCGGATATTGGCAAGGCCGCCACGCGGCTAGGTTACGCGCCGACGCATGGTTTCAAGGAAGGTCTTGCCGAGGCGATTTCGTGGTATAGCGCTTTTCCAAAAGCGTCTCCACAGTTGGTCTGAGCACATCAAACATTGTGAAATTATAGGCTGACTCATTCATGAGAGAAATATTCATTCATCCCCTCGCTGAGGTTTCCTCCTCCACCATTGGACGAGGAACAAGAATTTGGCAGTTCGTTGTCGTCTTAAAGGGAGCCGTAATCGGCGAGGATTGCAACATTTGTTCTCATTGCTTTATCGAGAGTGATGTGATTATGGGCAATCACGTTACGGTGAAATGCGGCGTGCAGATCTGGGACGGGATGCGAATTGCAGACGACGTTTTTATCGGACCAAACGCGACGTTCGCGAATGACAAGGTCCCTAGAAGCGGCAATCGGGATTTTCGGCTTCTCGGCGTCGTAGTGGAAAAAGGCGCGTCAATCGGCGCGGGCGCGACGATCTTACCCGGTGTAAAGATTGGCGCGAACGCCATGGTTGGCGCCGGCGCCGTCGTTACTAAGGACGTTCCCGCAGACGCCACAGTGGTTGGAAACCCCGCTCGGCCCTCGCGCGGCGTCCGGGAATAACGCTGGGCGGGCAGCCGTCTTTTTCGATGAGCAAATTTCGTTGCCGCTGCGTTAAGACGCGCGGCAGCTGAGCGGGAGGAAATGGAGTTTTCGATGCTTGGCGACTGCAAAATAATCGATCTTCCCAAAATTGCCGATCCGCGCGGCAATCTGACTTTCATTGAAGCGGGCGCGCATATCCCCTTCGCTATCGAGCGCGTCTACTACCTTTACGACGTGCCGGGCGGCGCGGAGCGAGGTGGTCACGGGCATAAGGAGCTGCATCAACTCATCGTCGCTATGTCCGGCAGCTTTGACGTTGTCTTGGATGACGGATGTAAGAAGAAGCGCTTTCACCTCAACCGCTCCTATTATGGTCTCTATGTCTGCCCGATGATCTGGCGCGAACTCGATAATTTCTCCTCAGGCTCGGTCTGCTTGGTTCTGGCCTCAAATCGCTATGACGAATCCGACTATTTTCGCGATTACGATAGCTACCTCGCGGCACAAGGCCTCAAATGAAGCATATTCCCTTCCTCGATCCTCGCGAAGCCTATCTCGAATTGAAGCCGGACATTGATCGGGCTGCCGCGCGCGTTCTCGATAGCGGCTGGTATATTCTTGGGCCGGAGGTCGACGCCTTCGAGGCGGAGTTCGCGGCCTATTGCGAGGCGAAATTCGCCATCGGCGTCGCCAATGGTCTTGACGCCCTGCATCTCGCCTTGCGTGCGCTCGGCGTCACGCCGGGCGATGAAGTCATCGTGCCTTCGAATACTTATATCGCCACGTGGCTCGCTGTAAGCCAATGCGGCGCGACGCCTGTTCCCGTTGAGCCAGACGAGCGCACATTCAATATAAACCCGGAGTTGATCGAGGCGGCGATCACGCCCCGCACGAGGGTTGTCCTGCCCGTGCATCTTTATGGCCAGCCCGCTGATCTCGATCCGGTCCTTGCGATTGCCCGCAAACACGGGCTTTACGTGCTGGAGGACGCCGCCCAGGCCCATGGCGCGCGCTATAAGGGAAAGCGCATCGGCGCGCATGGCGACGCCGTCGCCTGGAGTTTTTATCCCGGCAAGAATCTTGGCGCGATGGGCGATGGCGGCGCGGTCACGACCGATGATCCAGAAATCGCCGACCGCATTCGCATGCTGCGCAATTACGGCTCGCGCGTAAAATATGTGAATGAAGTTCAGGGTTGCAACAGCCGGCTCGATCCATTGCAGGCGGCGATTTTGCGCGTCAAGCTCGCTCATCTCGACGAATGGAATTGCCGCCGCGCCACGATTGCGGACCAGTATCGGCAAGGTCTTCGCGAGTGCGCCTTGACGCTTCCCGAGGTGCCGGACTGGGCTGCGCCGGTATGGCACCTTTACGTCATTCGCAGCGCGCGCCGCGACGCCGTGCAACAGACGTTGGCTGACGCGGGCGTGGGGACTTTGATCCATTATCCGATTCCGCCCCATCTTCAGGAAGCCTATCGCGGAAGCGGCTGGGGACAGGGTGCCTTTCCGGTTGCGGAACGCTTGGCCGATGAGGTGCTGAGCCTGCCGATTGGACCGCATTTGACTTCCGATCAAGCTGACGCCGTGATCTCCGCCCTGCTTGGGACCCGCGTCGAATGACAGACGAAAAAAACTCCTATGGCCAAATTCTCCGCTCGTCCTCCATCGTAGGCGGCGCGCAGGCCGCGAACTATTTGATCGGTTTGGCGCGCGTCAAACTTGTCGCGATGTTGTTGGGGCCGACCGGTGTCGGGCTGGTCGGACTTTACACCTCTGCAACTGGTCTTCTCGGTGTGATTTCCGAGATGGGCGTTAGCTCCAGCGGCGTTCGCGAAATTGTCCGCGCTTATGGCCAGGATAACGCGGAGGAGGCTGCGCGCACGGTCTTAATTTTGCGGCGAGTGTGTTGGGCGACAGGGCTGTTCGGCTGGGGACTGGCGATTCTTTTCCGCGAACAGATCAGCACCTTAATGACAGGGTCGCCGAAACACGCCGGCGCCATTGCTTGGCTCGGCTCGACGCTCCTTTTGAGCGCGATAAGCTCCGGTCAGCTTGCGCTTTTGCAAGGTCTGCGGCGGATCGGCGATTTGGCCCGCGCCAATGTGTTTGGCGCGCTTGTGGGCTCCATCGTCACGGTCCTTATCTATTTTGCTTTGGGGCAAGCCGGTATCGTCCCGGCGCTGATCGTCGCGGCACTCCTGTCGCTTGCCGGCTCCTATTGGTTCACACGGCGTCTCGAAGTGGCGCCCGTGACCATCGACTGGAGCCAGACTTGGCGCGGGTTTCGGCGGCTTATCGGCCTTGGACTCGCCTTTATGTGGAGCGCTGTTCTTATCGCTGGTCTCGATATGGCGACCCGCTCGATCATCGTGCGCGACTTTGGGATCGAGGCGGCGGGGATTTATCAGGCGGCATGGGCGCTTTCCGGTATATTCGCCAATTTCGTGCTGTCCGCCATGGGGACCGATTTTTATCCGCGGCTGACGGCGGCGATCCACGATAAGTCCCTCGCCGTGCGCGCCGTCAACGAGCAAACGGAAATTGGGATTCTGCTGGCCTTGCCGGGGTTGCTCGCAGCACTGGTTTTCGCGCCGCTCGCCATAAAACTCCTTTACACGCAACAATTCCTGCCGGCGGCCGATTTGCTGCCCTGGATGGCGCTGGGCGTTTTCGGCCGCGTCGTCTCTTGGCCCATGGGCTTTGTTCAACTGTCGATGGGCGCGTGGCGCTGGTTTGCTGCGAGCGAGACGATATTTATCGGCATTCAGGGGCTGGCGATGTACTGGATGGTGGAGCGATTCGGCATCATCGGCACCGCCTATGCGTTCGCCGCGACTTATGCTCTCTATATTGTGGCGATGCTTTGGGTGACTCGCGTGCTGATCGGGTTTTCCTGGTCGGCTGAGACGCAAAAACTGATTCTTACGGCAAGTCTGTTCGTTGGCGCGGCTTTGATTTTGCGAGTCGCCGCCTCCGAATTTGTTGAGTTCGCTGTGGGCGGCCCACTCACGGCTGCCGCGTGCGTGTTTAGCTTGCGTGAACTGGCGGCAAGGCTCGGGAAAGGGACTGCTGCACCCAAGTGGGCCCGCATTGCTTTGAAGATGAAGTAAATTATCGTGGGTATCGCCGTGATTGATGAGTCTTGTCGGAAGGGAAAGCAAGATGAAAGTGCTGCTAATTGGAGAAGCAAGCGGTGTACACCGGAATTTAAAAATTGGTTTGACGGCGCTCGGGGTCCAATGTCTGCACATGGTACACAATTTGCGTCCACAGAGCCGGGTTTCTGACGCATCTTTCGCGGCAGTTTACCCAGGTGTGATTGGAGGAATCGCAAGAAATATAATGCCTTTTGTAACCATCAGCAAACTTGGAAAGTACGACGTTATAAATTTTACCAACGGTATTTCTTCCATCATTGGTCGATATACAAAATATTATGACTTGCCGCTGCTGCGCTCCAAAACAGATATGCTGTCTTATTATGCGCTCAGCTGCGACGAGTTGGGTCTCATTCGTCGTAATAACATTGTGCCCTATCGCCCCTGCGCGTCCTGTTTGGCGAGCGATCATTTTTCTCGAGATTGCGAATTTGAATTCAACAAGCAATATGAAAAGAACCTGGAAGTTGCAAAACAATATTTTGATTTTGGCGCGAGCAGTGCGATTGAATATGACAATGCTTCGCAAGCTTTCCCCGGAAAATTTTCTCGAATTCAGTTTCCAATCGACACACAAAATATAAAATTCAGACCTGCAACGGCTGGCAAATTGGTCAACATTGTGCATACGCCGACCAAGAGAGGGTTTAAGGGAACTGATGTGGTCATTGAAGCGATTAGGCTTTTACGAAGTCGTCGTTCTGACTTTCACTTCGAAATAGTAGAAGGTCTTAATTATGACGAATATCTGGATCGAGTTGCAAGAGCTGATATTATAATCGATCAGGTACATTCTCAAAGCCCAGGAATAAATGCGCTCGAAATGATGGCGGCAGGAAAAATTGTTCTGACTGGAGCCACAAATTTGGGAAAATCATATTTTGATTTTACGCATGAATTGCCCGCGATCGATGCGCCGCCTAACTCAAACGACCTGGCGGAAGTCCTGGTCGAAGCTCTTGAAACGAGAACGCATTTTCCACGCTTAGCGGAGCAGGGCCGTGATTATGTCGCCAAGCATCATAATGTAATAAAAGTGGCCGATTTATTCATGAGCGAGTGGCGCGCGCGTCTTTGAAGCAAATCTCGAAAACAAAAGACCGGTTGGTCGCCCAAGCGGACTAAAACAAATAAGGACTCGACCGATGGAAAATTCCGCGAGACGGCCGTTGGTGACCTTTGCGCTCTTAGCTTACAACCAGGAACGTTATGTTCGAGAGGCGATCGAAGGAGCCTTTGCACAGACATACGAACCGCTAGAGATTATCCTATCCGATGATTGCTCACCGGATCGAACGTTCGAGATCATGCAGGAAATGGCGGCGTCCTTTAGGGGGCATCACGTTGTGCGGTGCAGACGCAGGGAAAGGAATCTCGGCCTGGCGGGACATATTAACGTCGTCATAAGCGAAGCTTCGGGGGAACTGATTGCCTGGGCGGCTGGAGACGACATCAGCCTGCCCGAGCGAGTTTCGCTGCTCGCTGCGCCGATGAGCGAAGATATCGATGTAGTCGGCTCATATTCTGCATTCGTAAATATTGATATTTTTGGAAATCAAATAGGTCAATCTAAAACGCCGCCAAACAACGGCGAGATGACCATGGGAAAAGTGGTCAGTGAGAAGCAGCTTGGCATCTATTCACAGACGCACGTGTTTCGTAAGACTGTTTTTGAAAAATTCGGTCCTCTTGATTTATCGCTTACAAACGAAACCCTACCCATGACATTTCGTGAGCTGTGTCTAGGGAAAATTGTCTACGTCGATGAACCCACCGTTTTCTACAGGGTTGGTTCTGGCGTATCGACGTATGGCGGATCGGATGTTGATGCATGCACAATATACGAGCCGTTAAAGATAGCGATGTGGCGTTTCTCTGCGTTTTCGCAGATCTGCAAAGACATGGAAATGGTCGAGTGCGTGCCCGCCTTATGCAAGGATCAAATTTTGCGAAAAAAGAAGTATTATGAGTGTTTATGGCGCATAAACAGTCAACGGTTCAATTTTTCGAGCGTTCTTGATCTGTTTAGATGCGGCCTTATCGATGTTCGCGCCATCGCTGCGTTTATGCGAAGAAATAGCCCAAAAATGCTTCGCAAATTTTATATTCATAATATTCTTCTAAGATAAGATAGCCAACATAATGTAATCAGCGAGGTGAGGGATATTGTCAGTGCTGATCATAGAGGCGCGCGGCATCGCACAGCGTCTCCGGATGGTCTGGTTCGGGTCTGTCCATTGCAAATCACCATGATCACGCTAAGCGCGGCCTCTGTTCGCTGCGGAAGCGCTGCTTGATGCCTGTCGAGTCATATGTCCGAAACCCGCGAGCCGACATTTATGCCACATCCGCAGAAAAGCCTGGAGAAACCCAAGCCGCGCGTACTCTGTGTTACACAGGACCTCGGCAGAGGCGGCGGAGCCGAGCAGCTATTGGCTGGTCTGCTGCCCGAATTACGCAATCATGGCTATGAATGCGAACTCGTTGCGCTTTGTGACTGGCCCGACGACATCGGCTATCTGCTGGAGGAGCAGGGCCTGGTAGTTCACCGCCTCCATCTGTCGCACCGCTGGGATTTCTTTGTGGGCATACGGAAATTGCGCGCCCTGCTCGCCGCCAGGACTTACGACCTGGCCTGGGGACACCTGTTTGACGGCAATCTTTACGCCACCTTCGTCCGATGGATCGCTCCAAATATGAAAACGGTCATAACCTTGCACACGGAAGGCTATTCGCAATCGCCGCCGCGAACGGTTAAGGGACGCGTGTTCATATTCCTGGAGAAGACGCTGCTCACGCGGACAGCGGCGAAAGTCGCCGTCTCGGCCGCAGTGGCGCGCGATTTCGAAGCCGTTTTCGGCTGGCGCGACATCGCCGTCATACACAACGGCGTGGTCGCCAGCGAGGTCCCGCCGCGGCCGGACGACGCCCGGCGGTCGCAAATTCGCGCGGAACATGGCATCTCACCCGATGATTTCATGATCGTGACGCCGTCACGCTTCATCCCCAAGAAAGGCCACGCGGTCCTGCTCGACGCGCTGGACATATTGAACCGGGAGAAATCGTGGCTGCCCAGACTGGTGGCTCGGGGTCTTGTCACGCCATTGCTCGACCAACTCCGCGCGCGGGCAGCCGAATTGGGTTTGAGGGAGGCGGTCAATTTCGCGCCGCCGGTGCCGCACGACCAGCTTTTTCCCCTCATCCAATCCGCCGACGCTGTCGTTATTCCTTCCTTGCGGGAACCTTTCGGCATCGCCGCGGCGGAAGCCATGTTGCTCGGCGTGCCCGTCGTGCTAACCCGCGTGGATGGCTTCGTCGAACTCGTGGGCGACAGCGAGGGCGCTCTCATGGTCTCCCCTGGCGACGCGAGGAGTCTTGCGGAGGCTATCTGGTCGCTGAAGGCTGATCCCGATTTGCGCCGGCGGGTGGCGGAACGCGGCCGGGCGCGCATCGCGGAGAATTTCGAAATGTCGGTCTGCGCCTCGAAATGGGCGCGGTTGTTCGATCGTGTGCGCGGGCTCGACATGGATTCGAACGTGAGCCCGACGCACGGCGGACAAGAGAACAGCGTGCCCCGGACATATTGAAGCGGGAAATGTAAAGCCGCTGCTAACACCAGCCTGAATTTGCCAGGATGAGTAGCCATCAAGCACGAGAGCGTCTAATGGAAGAATCTATTTATACACCTGTTTTTCTCCACCCCGAATGGGCAGCCGAGAAATACTACGGGTGGACTTGTATTCGGCAGGAGTCGGGCTTGCGAGTTATTCGCAAGCGGGTCGGCCCTGTCGAGAAGACTCTGTTCATGACTAACGGAATCGGCAACCACGAACTTGCGGCAGCAATTATTAAAGATGGAAGCTCAAAGCGGTTTGGCATCGACATACTGCACAATTTTTATTGTGCGCAAACGAGCCCCGGCGTGGAGGTCGGGGGTCTATTTTTCACCCTTCTTACTAAGGGCCGCCAATTAAACATTGGCACATTTGTGATTGATCTAGAGTTAGACGAAGAACAGTTGTGGAAAAACCTTGGCCAAAAAAGCCGAAACATGGTGCGCAAGGCGAGAGAGTGCGGTGCTGAATTCAGAGTGGCTACAGAGCCGACTCAAGATTTAGACGCTTTTTTCTCCTTCTACAAGCCGATTGTGGAGCGACTCGGTCTGCAACTTCCATCCCGGCCTCTGATCGAGAAAATGCTTCGCGGCGATGATCTGCTTTGCTTGTCCGCTGTTGATTCGACTAGGGTGCCGGTTATAACGAATTTGGTTTATCTTTGTGAGCCCTATGCATACTTCCTCTATGGTGCAAGCGCTCCAAAAGTCGCCGGGGGCATTGGCCAATTTTTGCAATGGGAGACAATGCGCTTGCTCAAGGAGCGCGGTTATCGATGGTACGATCTTGGCGGCGTTGCAACCACTAGCCCGTCCGATGGAATTTATGCATTTAAGAAAGCGCTTGGCAGTCAATATGTCGATCTTGGCTCTGAATATCGCCGCATAGCTCCCGGTGTCGCGCAACTTTACGCATGGCTAACAAAGCTGCGCGGCGCCTTGCACGTTTAAGTCCGCACCTGCGGTATTCGTGAGCCCAGATGTTTTTTATGTTCTCTCCAAAACCATTGGGCTTTTCGGTGCGCCGTCGGACATAGGCCTGCTGTTGAGCGCCTTTGGCCTTGCGCTGTGCTTCACTCGTTTCCGCGAACGAGGCCTTCGTTTGGCGACCGCCGGGGCAGGGATGCTTGTCGCTATGGCATTCACGCCGCTCGGCCACTTTCTCACCGTTCCGCTGGAGACGCGATTTCCGTCGCCGCCCGAGAACCTCGCGCCGGTGGATGGCGTCATCGTGCTCGGTGGCTCCGTCGATCTGCCTCTTGGCGGCCAGCTTGACCGCGTCGTTCTCACCGACTCCGCCGAAAGGCTGACTGCGCCGCTCGGGCTGCTGCTCCGTTTTCCCAAGGCGCGCCTGGTGTTCACCGGCGGCGCGGCGGTGGAGCTTGGCGGCTCTACCTTCACCGAGGCCGGAATGACTAAGCGCTTCTGGCGCGAGATCGGTTTCGATCAGGACAACATCCTCTATGAGGACCGCGCCAGCAACATTTACGAAAACGCAGTGTTTACTCGCGACCTGGTCAAACCGAAGCCCGGCGAACGCTGGCTGCTCGTCACCTCGGCGACGCATATGCCTCGTTCCATCGGCGCCTTCCGGCAAGCCGGCTTTCCGGTGATCCCCTATCCGGTCAATTATCGAACGAACGGCCGCCTATGGAGTTTAAGCAT
>DATBQJ010000272.1:0-3380 GCA_036560885.1 Methylocella sp. | reverse complement strand
TCATCCAGGAAAACGCACTCAACGTCGCGAATTTGGATGTGTGAGGCTTGGTTTGTGGCAGCGGGGAGTTGGACTCCCGCCAATTGCCCTAGTTTTGACTTGCAGCCATTGTCTCGTTCCGGTTGAGGCGATGCCCCCGGATGAGGATGCCCGAAGGGCTGTCTCGTCCTTCAATAATTTTAAGATGATGGGACGAGGGCGCAAGCTTCGAGACGCCCGCGTCCTGGGCTCCTCGAGTGAGGGGGGCTTTTGCAATGGGCTCTATGCGTTTAGGTTGTTCAATCGGCCAACGCAAACAGGCTTAAGCCATGACCCCCAGAGACGAAGCGATTATACGTTTCCTCAAAAGCCGCCAAGGCATCATCGGCATTAGTCTCGCTTTGACGCTTGCCGGCATCGTGTTCATTATTCTAACGGGCCGCTATGAACTTAGCTGGTTCGTTGCCGTGGCCCTGTTGCCTTGGGTCGAGTATTGGTTCCGGCGCAACAAAAAATGACCCGCGCGCGAAACAAACCAGCGATATCGAGGCGGTTCCTTATTCCCCCACATCCTTTTGCCGGTAGCCGAAGCGGTCGTTCAACTCTTCGATAAGCCGCGCCGCCGCTTCCGGAATCGCCGTCCCTGGGGGAAAAATCGCGGCCACCCCGGCCTCGCGCAGCGCGTCGAAATCTTGGCACGGAATAACGCCGCCCACGACAATCATGATATTCCCCGCGCCTTCGCGCGCAAGCGCTGCGCGGAGCTGCGGCACGAAGGTCAGATGCCCGGCGGCAAGCGACGAAACACCAATGATATGGACATTATTTTCGACCGCTTGCTTCGCGGCTTCCTCGGGCGTGGCGAACAGCGGGCCGATTTCGACCTCGAAGCCAAGGTCGGCGAGCGCGGAGGAAATGACTTTCTGGCCGCGATCATGCCCGTCCTGGCCGATTTTCGCGACAAGGATGCGCGGACGCCGCCCTTCATTTTCGCCGAACGCCTTTACCAAATCCTTGGCGCGCATGACGGCCTGCGAGCCGGTGCCAAATTCCTTCGCGTAGATTTCAGAAACCGCCGCGCTCCCGGCGCGATGGCGGCCAAACACCTTTTCGAGCGCGAAGGATATTTCGCCAACGGTCGCCTTGGCCCGCGCGGCCTCGACCGCGAGCGCCAAAAGATTGGCGTTTCCGCACGCGCCTTCCGTCAACGCATCGAGCGCGTGCTGAACTCGGCCGGACTCTCGCTCGGCCTTTAAGCGTTCTAGCCGTTCGATCTGCCGCGCGCGCACGGCGGCCGTATCGACTTTCAAAATCTGAATATCTTCCTCGATCTCGGGCTTGAACCTGTTGACCCCAACGACCGCTTCGATCCCGCTGTCGATACGCGCCTGGGTCTTGGTGGCCGCTTCCTCGATGCGGAGTTTCGGGATACCCGCTTCGATTGCCTTCGCCATGCCGCCCAATGTTTCGATCTCCTCAATATGGGCAAAAGCCTTGGCGGCGAGGGCGGCGGTGAGATGCTCGACATAGTAGGAGCCACCCCACGGATCAATGATGCTCGTAGTGCCGCTTTCCTGTTGCAGGAAAAGCTGGGTGTTGCGCGCGATGCGGGCCGAGAAGTCGGTTGGCAGCGCCAACGCCTCGTCGAGCGCGTTGGTGTGCAAGGATTGGGTTTGACCTTGGGTTGCCGCCATCGCCTCGATCTGCGTGCGCACGATATTGTTGAAAACATCCCGCGCGGCGAGCGACCAGCCGGATGTTTGCGTGTGCGTGCGCAGGACGAGGGATCTTTCGTTAGCCGGATGAAAGCTCTGCATGAGCTTTGCCCAAAGAAGGCGGGCGGCGCGCAGCTTCGCCACCTCCATGAAAAAATTCATCGAGACGCCGAAGAAAAACGACAGCCTCGGCGCGAAGCGATCGATCTCAAGACCGCCCGCAAGTCCGGCGCGGACATATTCGAGCCCGTCGGCCAGCGTGTAGCCAAGTTCGAGATCGGCGGTCGCGCCCGCCTCCTGCATGTGATAGCCGGAGATCGAAATCGAATTGAATTTCGACATGTGTTGCGCCGTATATGCAAGAATGTCGGAAACGATCCGCAGCGACGGCTTCGGTGGATAAATGTAAGTGTTGCGCACCATGAATTCCTTGAGGATATCGTTTTGAATCGTGCCGGCGAGCTTGGCTTGCGCGACGCCTTGCTCCTCCGCCGCCACGATATAGAGCGCGAGCACCGGCAAAACCGCGCCGCTCATCGTCATCGACACAGAGATCTCGTCGAGGGGTATTCCTAAAAAAAGGCGCCGCATGTCGTAAATCGAATCCATCGCGACGCCGGCCATCCCGACATCCGCGCCAACGCGCGGATGATCCGAATCATAGCCACGATGTGTCGGAAGGTCGAAAGCGACCGAAAGCCCCTTTTGCCCGGCGGCGAGATTGCGCCGGTAGAAGGCATTCGACTCTTCGGCGCTCGAATAGCCCGCATATTGGCGGATGGTCCACGGCCGCTCGACATACATGGCGGGGTAGGGGCCGCGCAGATAAGGCGCAATGCCGGGGAAACCATCGAGGCTATCGAGCCCGGCAATGTCGCTTGCGCGGTAGACCGGCGCGACGCTGATGCCCTCAGCCGTCAGCCAGGGCTCCGCGCGGATATCTTCGAATTGGATCGGTGCCGGGGCAAACTGCAGCTTAGAAAAATCGGGAATGCGGCTCATCAGGCAACCTTCCGGACGCCAGCATTGCTCCGCAATTGTAGCTTGGCCCGCGTGGCAGAATTCTCGACAATACCCAGAGGGTTTGCCGGGATTAGCCTTGCCTTATGGCCCGCCACGAACCGGCGCATTGCATCGTCGTTGACGACCAGGTGCCCGAGCCAGACCCCATCGCGAGCTTTCCTATAACCGTGGCGACCTGGCCGAAGCGCCGGAACGCCAAGGCCACAGTGCCGCGCTGATTGATCTGGCCCGAAGCTTCCATTGGCGTGTTCCCCGCTGAGCTGACGCGCCCGCCGGATACCGCGATCATCCAATGATAGTCCTTGTTGCAGCTTCCCTGCTGCGTGACGATATTTACGGCGTAAATGCCATCGTGATTTAGCCGCACCGCGACGCCGTCTTGCGCATGGGCCACGCTGATCGCCGCAGCGCCCATGAGCACGGCGGCGAGACTCAAATTTCCTGCCGGCGTCATCTTATTCCTTTCTCTAGACTTTGTGCGTTCTAGCTTCGCCATTCTCCAAGGGCTACAGCGAGTGCGTCTTTGAGAATAGCCAGAGTCTCGCTACCAGAGCAAATCAATTCGGAAACCCTAGCCTCAAGCAAAGCCGTTTCTGGCTCGACTCGCTCGCGCCCTGCGAGATAAATGCGCGTCGCGCCCGCGCTGCGCAGCCGCGTGGCAGC
>DATBQJ010000271.1:0-8047 GCA_036560885.1 Methylocella sp. | reverse complement strand
GGCCCGTCATGCTGTTCAGGGCGCCCGGCTTGCAAGCGAATAGGCGAAGACTCAACGCGCGGCGCTCGGTGGGCAAAGGGTCGCTGGCTCGAATCACATATGGTCCCTTGGCTGGATCGTAGGTCGCCATGTTTTCGCGCGCAAAGGCGTTGTTGGCCTGTTCCTGCGTCGGATAGGGGACGCGATCGGTCAGGACGGGCGCGAAGGCGTCGGGCTCGCGCGCATATTGGAGGCGTCCGGGAGTGATCTCGGCCGGCGTATGGAGCCGGTCGCGCGCAGGCGGCAGCGCAACCAAGGCGGCGGGCGGCGGCGTCTCGCAACCGCTCAGAAAGGCGGCGATCGGGGCAAAGACGGCAAATCTGACGGCGCGGGACATGGGGCGCTCCACTACGGTTTATGATTTAGTGAATACAAACTTTCCATATGCGAACGCAAGGACGAAAAGCAGAGGGGCTTCACTGGTCGTATTTGCGGCTCGAAGCCTGCTTGGCGCGATAGTCCCATGGCATGGCGAATTGGCTGGACCACAGGCCCTTGTAGGCTTTCCGTGCCTGTTCCTGCTCTAGGATATAGGAGCGAACGCGCTGGTCCTCGCTGTCGGGAAGGCATACGGCGAGGCCCTCCTTGATCATGTCGCCCGCAAGATCGCTATGTTCGGACGATGAGCAGCGGGCGATGCGTCGCCCGTCCTTTTCGCGCAAGGCGTTGCAGGAAACCCATTTATTGAGGGTCGCGGCCGTGAGCCAGGCGATCGCGGCGACACCGCACTGCCAGGGCTGGCGTCCAAGATTGGCGATCTGATCGCGCTGACACGCGTCGACGCCAAATAGGCGGAACACCACCCCGGTTTCAATATCGCGAAACGTCACGCCGTCAATGACTTCAACGCGCATGGGAGTCGATTGCGTCAATGCTTTGGGCGTGTAGACGCCCTGGCTTTCCGCGGTTTCGGCGCGCGCCGCGAACCCCTGGAAACACAAGGCCGCCGCCAACAGGATTTTGCGAATACGACTCACGCGGCTTCATCGTCGAGAGCGCGGTCGGTGCGCGCGGGATGCGCGTCGAGGCGGGCGATCTCGAGGTCCATCGTGTAAATCCTCTCGCCATTTCTCTCATAGCTGTTGGCACGGATGTGGCCGTCGATCGTGATTTGATTGCCGATATTCACCTTGTCGACCAGGAACCCGCCGATCTTCGCATTGAAGGTGAAAGCGGTCAGGAATTCCGTCCGCTTTTTCCGCTCGCCCGATTGTCTGTCGGTCCAGAATTCGTCGACGGCCACGGTGACGACGGTCTTTGGGGCCTTGCCTGCGAATTGCCGGGGCTTTTGCGAGACATTGCCTGAGATGACGAAAAAATTGCGGGAGGTCATGAAGGGCTCCGGTTACGCTGACATAGCGTATAGCATAAATCAGCGTATTTCCCGGCCGCGTCAAGGGCGTTGAGGCGGGTCGGACGTTCTCGTCCTTCTTCGCCTTTTCGCACATTCCTCGCTAAAGGGAGCGTTGCGGCTGCTCCCCGCAGAAGGAGTCGAGGCCGGTACGAGCCATCGCGGGTCAAGACATTATGAGGACTCACTTCCCCCGTGGTTTATTGCGCGGGCTACCTCATTCGGCAATTATCGACGGGTCGTCCGCCCGGACAGAACAGCTTAGCTCCTCCAGTCTGACCTTTCGTCGCTGGGCCCAGTCGACAAGATTTTCCGGTTTGTAGTCAGCGCATTGACGCACGCGATCGAATACCGATTTATCGATCGTCTCATTGACCGTCCGCGTCGTGATATGGCCAGACGTTACAGATTCGGCTCCAATGACGCGATAATAGGGGCGGGTGAGCGCGGCATAGATTCCAAAGGCCATATCCTTGAACGAATCTCTTATCGGAGCGACGCAGGACTCGTCATGATCGTCGAGTTCGCAGGTGAACTCGAGGCCGTGAAGTTCCGCCTTGCCTTTCAGCCACTTTAGCGGAATTTGGGAAAGCAGATCGCTGTTGTAACCACCTCCGACATTCGCGTGCGCACCGACAAACCATCTTTGCTCGACACTGGAAATATTTCTTGGCGCCGCCTGTTGTTCGGCCGTCCTGTCCGAGTGGAAATTCTGCGTGTAGAGCGTCTCCCGGAATGTGTTCCTGTGCTCGTCGATAGCTACGGCGTGATAGGCGTTCTTGAGCGGCAATCTCAGACCTGTCTCGAGGAACGAATAAGGCCCAACCAGAGCACCAACCGTATCGAATACGCCGACCATGAGAATATCCGCACGCGCGGAATATCTTAACAGCCATCTCTCCAGCACGGAAGTTTCGCCGAGCTTGTTGGTTTTCTCCTGATCGACCAGGGTCGGCAGAGTTCGCGCGCCCGGTGACTTGTAGCGTTCGTATAATTCTCCAACCCCGATTGGCGAGCCGGGTCGAACAATGCCGCTCTTCTCGATCAGTCCTGCAAGGCTTCTCGCCGCATAGGCTCCACGACTGAAACCGAATATAAAGATATCATCCCCGTCATTGTATTTTTGAATAAGCCATTCGTAAGCATCAACTATGATCTCGTTGATGCCTAACCCAAACAATCCGCCGGAGACCTTCGCCCCAACAGATGTGCCAACGCCCTTCGTGTAATAGCACAATTGCTCGATGCCGTTCTTATCATTCTCTGCGCACAGAGAATGCATTCTCCAGACATTTGTATTGTTTTCTACCGTGTTCCATGTGCCGTCGATAAACAGGCACAACCGCTTTTTCTTCACCAAACCCGCTCCCATAACCCCTCTCCTCAATTGAACGTGCGTAAATGATGAAAACACACGTCACTCTGCCCGCTCTGGCGCTGTTGTCGCCATATCTTTACGGCTAGCCGTCTGCAATTTTTCTCAAGCCCCCTCCTGCAAAGAATTTAGACGGGCTTACGTTGAAGCCCTTCGCAGGAGACAGCGGGAGGACCGTTTCGACTCGCGTGAGTTAATGACCTCGCCACGTGTCAGTGCCCCCGCGTCTGCCGAAGTTCCTGCGAAGCGGATCATGGCTTCGCGAGCCCCTTGCTGTTGATGAAATTTACAACGGCTCCTGTCTCGGACGCAGCGCGGCGCGTCGCCGTCGCTTCCAGCGTTTTTCGTAAAAAGGATGGAAACCAGCCGAAGTTTCTTACATTCCATTTTTCTTTAGGTAGAACGGCGGGATCCACGCCCGGGATTGAAGCACCACTCAAGAGGTCAAGGGTTCGGCGCGTGTCGGTGTGACAACTGACGCAATCAGTGTTGAAGAAGTGACTGCGCGTCGGGTCCGCGATGAGATCGACTGTCTCCTTGACCGCGGCGATCTTTGCCGGATTCGTCAGTTTGCTATCGCCGAGCTTGAACAACGCGGTCGTCGCGAGACCCCTGCGTTGTGGCACCGGCACCGCCCCTCCGAACTTGCATGTGATCGGATTCAGGTTGTTGGGCGCCGGCGTAGGAGAGACTCTGGTCGACGGCAAAACGCCCAGAGCCTCGGCGAATTGCGCGCCGTCTAACGCGGGACCGGGCGCGGAAACAAAAACCCCGGCCTGCAGCGCCATCGCCTGAAACACCCATGGCTCGGGAGCATTCTTGTTCAATCCCATAAGCGCCATGGCGGTGAGCCTTTGCCCGGTGAGATTGCGCTCCAGCACAGCTACGAGGGCATCGCGCAACGGCTTCGCCGTCTGGCTGTCAGCAAGCCCCGGATGTACGCCGAGCAACCGACCGGCTGTCACGACTTTCTTTCCTGAGAACCGGCCGTTGGCCAGTTCGTCGCGCAACGATGCGAAGTCGAGCGCCAGTCGATGAAAGGCTTCAGTGTCGGGCTGGGCCAAACCTAACGGGCAGCCGTCCAGAGGTTTGGGCGGCGCCGCTAGGAAACTGTAAATTACGTGCGCCGCAACGTCGTGAACCTGGACGCGGCCGCCCGGAAGCACACTCACCGGCTGCAAAATAAACCGGAGTTGCGGGCTCTGGCCGAATTGCCCGACGATCTCGCTTGAAACACCCGGCGCGCCGGGGTCGATACGCAGTCCCGCCACTCGCCATGCTTTTATATCATGGGCGTCCGAAGGCAATTCTACTTGAATGCCCGCGTTGGCAATTCGGGTGGCGTCCGCATTTTCGATGAATTTGGCGAACGCTGCTGCAGGCCAAATCGGATTGCGGATCGAGGGGTTCTTTGGATCCGGTGCGGTCAGATCTGCGATAGCGATGCCGTTGTCGAGATCTTGTACTGTTCTCGGCGGCGGGAATAGCCACGATACGTCGTCAGCCGCCAGCGGTTCGCCACTGAACGATGTGGCTGACACGGCGGATCCCGCTGCAGTCACCGCCTCTCCTGCCCTGGCCATGAATGGCCACAGGCCAGCGCCTAGGGCCGCCAGCAACAGCGAATGCCGGACTATTTTACAAGGTGAAAACTGAAGAGTAGACATTGCTCGCTCCCTGTACGGGGTGTGTCAATTTCATGCATTGCCAAGGAAAAACCGTTTCCTTCACAGCGTCTTCAGATATTCGAGCAGCGCTTTTTTCTCCTCCGGCGAGAGCTTGATTCCGAATTCGTGGCCGCAACGGCTATCGCCGGAGTCGCGACTGCCGCAATCGGTGGTCTTCATTGTGTAGTTGAACTTCGTCTGATTGGCGGCGAGGCCCACATTGACCGTGTCATAAGCCGGCCCGACCTTGAAATCGCCTACCCGCTCGGCGGCCGGCTTTAGCAATTCGGCGAGGCTCGGCACCGAGGCGTTGTGCAGATAAGGCGCAGCAGCCCAGATACCTTGGAGAACGCGGGATTCATATTTGAACACCGGCGGCGCTTTGGTGTCCTGCTTTTTGAAGGCATTCTTCAAGGCAAGTATCTGGGGCTCAAGAAGATTCTCCGCTGCATCGCGATCGAGACGAAGCAAAGAATTGAGGGAGACCGGGATAAAGCGCTGGAGGATGGCTCCCTCAACAACGACTCCCAATACTGCGACGGAGGAGTCCTGCGCCTTCAGCGGATCGGTGATGATCGGAATATACGCGCCTTCGAGCACGCCCGTTTCCGCAGTCCGGATCAATCCATGATATTCGCGGGAGTCCGTGCCGACATCCTGAATCGTCGTCGCCCAGGTGTCGGGGGTCAACAGCCGAGGCTGTCCGGGCTTGATCCCATGACACTCGACGCAGCCACCCCTGTCCGTGGGCCAATCAAAGATTTGCTTGCCCTTGGCTGCGAGGTTTGCATCGATGGACCAGGGCCAGCGCGGTGGACCAATATGCCTCATCAAATCTTCGAGCGCCTCCAGCCCCGCGAAATTTACGGTGTTGTCGTGGAGGTAATCGATGTCGAGAAGATGCGTCTGATCTCTCTTGGGGTGGGCAACGCCAAACACGCCATAGACTTCACCGCTGTTGCGCGCGAGCGCGAGTATATCGTCGCCATTCTCGGCGAACCCAGGCCATTGCGTCTGATCTTGACGCCAAGCATTCCACACGAAGGGGGGACGCACCGGTGCATCGGCAGGCGCAATGTTCTTCTCGTTGATATAGCTGGGCGGCTTTCCGATATCGAGGCCGGTGACGCGGTTCAGAATCATCCCGACAGCGTCGATACGCCCCGGGCCCCATCGCTTCGCAGGCAGGCCAAGCTCGGTAATGGCGTGCGAGCGCGCGTACCATGCTTGTACTTCTTGGCGCAAGGCGGCTTCCTGCGCAGGCGTCTGGTTTAGGCCGATGACCGATTTGGAGAAATCGGCAAAGGCAATGGGGTCGGAAAGAACCTTGCCCACCGCCGTGTCGAGCTCGCTCCACAGCGACCAGAGATCGGCCATCGCCGGGCCGCCATCGATGCGATATTCCTTGCCATCGACATCAATCTGGCGCGTATGACAGGCAGAACAGGTGAGTCCAAGCGTCGCCTCGCCGCCTTCATTGGCGATGACGAACCCCACCGCGAGGCCGGGCGGCGAACTTTCGGGATTAGGCAGATAGCCGTAACGTGACAGGCTGTCATCCAGGAACGGTAGGCCGTTCTCCTGCTTCAGCGCGGCAATCCATTTTAGGGCAATAAGTCGCGATCCTTGGTCGCGGGCATAAAATTCCTTGCGAGTAAAGGCGTTCCAGTCCCCGCCCTGATCGACAAAAGTCACGGGCTGCGCGAGCAACGCAGCTGGCATAGCCGCCAACGTGGCTCCCGCAACACTCATAACGCACAACACATGCCTGAAATTCATTGCAGCCTCCTGCAAGCGCGTCAATCCGTCTTCCAATCCCGTGACATTTCCAGACAGAGACGGCTGATCGAATGGTTTGTGAGATCGCTGGCGATGACTGTCTATTCTCCAGCTTGGGCGGTAAGCAGCTGGCGGCGCACCTCCCCGGCACCAACAAATTGGGAGAGCAGGCGGAAGTTTTTGGTCTCATACCGCACCCGGCCCGCGACGATCGTTGGATGGATCTGAAGGCGCTGGGCCAGCTCCATCACGGTGAGCGGCGACGGGTTTTCCCTCGCCTCGCTTATGCGCCAGACGTCGCTCGGAATGAGACCGTTTTCGGCCCACTCATCGGCCTCGTCCTCTTTCGGATCGCGCTTCACCCCTTCGACACCACGCAGGCTCAGATCGTCGACGAAGGCCTCGTCACGTGCACCGTCCATGTGGCGGCCGATATGCGCGAGTTCATGCAGCAGGCAGAACCAGAAATTGTCGAGCCGGTCGTAGCGTAGGGTTAGCCCGATTATCGGCGTTCCGTCCGCCAGCTGAAGTGCCGCGCCGTCCAAATGGGTGCGCGGCAGGTGCTCAAGGCACACTAGGTGAATGCCGTGCTTCGCCAGGAATTCCCGTGCGAACTTTGGCCCCCCGGCGGACCAGCTGAGCTTTGCTACCTTGCGGATGAATTCCAGGTCGACGGTGCCGGGCCGATAAGCCACCGGCAGCCGCGCCGCATTGGCACGCGCCAGCACCTCCCAGCACCAGGCCTTCAGGGCGTAAGGGTCGGTCTTGGCGTTGGAACGCGCATGGTCGTTCTTGCGGTAAAGCGCGGCCGGAACCGCGTCCTTGCCACCCGCCCGCTCGATGAGCGCGAGCATAATTTCTTCCGCGTGTGCCAGCAGGTTTGGTTGCTTCTTGATCCAGCCGCGCTTCGCCATCTCTGCGAGCGGGAACCGCTTCCAGTCGATGCCGTCGAGAGCGCTGGGCAATTCCCCACCGGGCTGTTGCAGCAGCACGTCGGCAGGGATGCCGAGGTTCGAATGGAGCGCACGCGCCATCTGCATCGTGAGCGGCCGTTTGCCGGACAAGACTTCAGAGACCTTTGCCCGGCTCCCAATGAATGGAATCAGGTCCCGCGGAGCCAGGTTCGCCTGCTCCATGCGAAACCGCAGCGCCTCAAGCGCAGTCGGATACCCCATCGGCACGTGGCGGGCTTCATACAGCTCAATGAGATCCGCCAGGACATCCAGTTCATCGCCTTCCGGAGTGCCGACCTCCGCGTTCATGAGCGCATCGACGCGCGCGAGGGCAGCCTTGTAATCCGCCTCCGTTTTTATCGCTCGAACAGTGCTCATGTCATACCTCCCTCGTGTCGATTCTGTCGTAATTGGCGTGTGTGCCCACGAAGCGCACGTACACAACGCGATATCCGTAGTTGATCTTCACCACTAGCCTGTAGTCATTCCCCTTTATGTTGAAGACGACTCGATTATCCCCAACGATGCTCGCGTTCCTGTACTGGTCCTTTACCTTTGCCGGCGTGTCCCAGTCCGCTTTTTCGGCTTCGCGATACCACGCCAATAACGGCTCCTCCGCGTCCGGGAACTGCTCCCAGAAGTCGCGCAGGGTGCTTTTGGCGATGATCCGCATTACGCCACCATAGCGCACTCCCTTTCATATCTCAAGTAATATGTTTCTGAAATGGGAACATTAAAGTGTGCGCTATCCCTTGAGGGTCAGCCTCCACTGTCGAGGCTGGCATTGACACGTTAACGGGCAAAATTCGGAGAAATGGGTTATGGTGGGCGATGAAACCCATCTCCTACGCCCGTCACCGCTTCCCGCCTGACGTCATCCGGC
>DATBQJ010000270.1:0-46203 GCA_036560885.1 Methylocella sp. | reverse complement strand
GGTTCTGATCTCTGGCTTCGAGCCGGGTGGCCAATTGATGGTCACGACGGACGTGGAGAATTATCCAGGCTTTGCCGCGGCGATCCAGGGTCCTTGGCTCATGGACCAGATGAAGGCACAGGCGGAACATGTGGGCGCGCGTATGGTCGCGGACCATATCGTCGAAGTCGAGCTTGGCCGCCACCCGTTCCGGCTCACTGGGGACACTGGGGCGCGTTACACTTGTGAAACCCTGGTCATTGCGACCGGCGCCAAGGCGAGATGGCTCGGCATCCCTTCGGAAACGAAGTTCAAAGGCTACGGCGTGTCCGCCTGCGCGACCTGCGATGGATTTTTTTTTCGCGGCAAGCCGGTTGTTGTCGTTGGTGGCGGCAGTTCGGCGGTCGAGGAAGCTTTGTATCTAAGCCACATCGCAGCAAAGGTCACACTCGTTCACCGGCGCGATTCTTTGCGTGCCGAACGCATATTGCAGGAGCGGCTGTTCAAGCGGCCGAATATCGAATTGATTTTCGATCACGCCGTGGATGAAATCCGCGGCACTGAAAATCCCCCGGGCGTTACCAGCGTCCGTTTGCGGAACGTCAAAACGGGGAGCTTGCACGAAGTCGCGACCGATGGCGTTTTTATAGCGATCGGACACGAGCCCGCTTCCGGACTATTCAAGGGACAGCTCGCGATCAAGCCGAACGGCTACATCGAAACGGCGCCTTTCTCGACCGCGACAAGCGTGCCCGGCGTATTCGCGGCGGGTGATGTCGCCGACGACATCTACCGCCAGGCGGTGACTGCGGCCGGGCTCGGCTGCATGGCGGCGATCGAGGCGGAGCGCTGGCTCGCCCAGCAAGGCGACATGCAGGCGGTGGCGGAATGAGGCTTCCATGCGAGGAGCAGTCAGGAATGGGGCAAGCCGCGGGCCGGAGACGAGCCAGGTCCGCAGCGGCTCAATGAAACTTATTCATGCCAGCTTCATCTTTACTAATATAGGTCAAGGGACCGCTATTTGAGGCCCCGGCGGCTTTGCGCAATTCGTGCCAGCGCGAGCAGGCTCCATCCAGCCCTACTAGAAAGGCAACGCCATGAGAAACCTCAGGAAGACGATCCTCGCACTTTGCCTGTGCGTGAGTGCCGCTTTTGCGGCGCCCTGTTTCGCCCAGGCAGTTCAACCCTCTACCCCAGGCGCGGCCAGTCCCGCGCCGATGGCTAAACCGGGCAAGGCCAAGCCGGCTGCGGCAAAACCCGCCGCCACGCAACTTCTCGACATCAATACGGCAACCGAGGACGAGCTGCGCGCCCTCAAAGGGGTCGGCGATGTCCGCGCCGCCAATATCATCAAGAATCGTCCCTACAAGGGAAAGGACGAGCTGGTGCAAAAGAACATCATTCCTCCCGCCGTCTACGCCGCAATCAAAGATAAGATCATCGCCAAGCAACAATAGACGGATCGCATTATGCGTGTGCCGCGCCATTCTATAGTTGGCACGGCGCCCGCCTAGGTGAAGGCACTTCGCCGGCCGGCCCGTTTACGCAAGGACAGATCATGTTTCCCAAGCCCGTGGCGCGATTAGAGACCAATACCTACGCCTATGAAAGCGCCCCGATGGTGAAGCCGGCCGGCTTTCGCGAATATGACGCGCGCTGGCTTTTTGAAAAGGAAATCAATCTTATGGGCGTCCAGGCCTTGGGGCTAGGCCTTGGCACCCTCATCCATGACATGGGCGTTGCGCCCGAACTCGTGACCGGCCATGATTTCCGTGCCTATTCGGCGTCGATCAAACATGCGTTGACCGTCGGACTTATGGCGGCGGGCATAAAAGTTTACGATATCGGCCTTGCGCTGTCGCCGATGGCCTATTTCGCGCAATTCGAACTTGACGTTGCGGCAGTCGCCATGGTGACCGCCTCGCACAACGACAATGGCTGGACGGGCGTGAAAATGGGTACCCAACGGCCGGTGACGTTTGGCCCAGACGAGATGGGCCGCTTGCGCGATATCGTTCTTCAGGGAAAATTCCGCTACGCGGATGGGGGTTCCTATCGTTTCGTCAAGGATTTCCCCGCCCGCTATATTGCCGACCTCGTCAAAAGGCCAAAGATCGCCCGCAAGCTGAAAGTGGTTGCCGCGTGCGGCAATGGCACCGCTGGGGCCTTCGCGCCAAAGGTGTTGGAGATGATCGGCTGCGAGGTCGTGCCCCTCGATACCGAGCTCGATTTCACCTTTCCGCACTATAACCCGAATCCCGAAGACCTGCATATGCTGCATGCGATGGCCGCCAAAGTGCACGAAAGCGGCGCCGACGTCGGCCTCGGTTTTGACGGCGACGGCGATCGCTGCGGCGTCGTCGATAATCATGGCGAAGAGATTTTCGCCGATAAAATCGGCGTCATCCTCGCGCGGGATCTCGCAAAACTCCACCCCGGATCGACTTTCGTCGTCGATGTTAAATCGACGGGCCTTTTCGCGACCGATCCGCAACTTCTGGCGCACAGAGCCAAGGCCGATTATTGGAAGACCGGGCATTCTTACATCAAACGCCGTGTGACCGATCTCAAGGCGCTCGCGGGCTTCGAAAAATCCGGGCATTATTTCTTCAACGCCCCGATAGGGCGCGGTTATGACGATGGAATTGTCTCCGCTATCCAGATCGTGGAAATGCTCGACCGCAACCCGGGAAAATCGATGGCCGAGCTTTATGGGGCGCTGCCCAAAACCTGGGGTTCGCCGACCATGTCTCCGCATTGCGACGACGAGACAAAATATGGCGTTGCCGATAGGGTGACGGAACGCTTTAAGGCGATGCAGGCAAATGGCGAACTCTTTACCGGCCAAACAATTCGCGATCTCGTCACCGTCAATGGCGCGCGCGTAACCGTGCACGACGGCACGTGGGGGCTTGTCCGCGCGTCCTCGAACAAGCCGGAACTCGTGGTCGTGGTCGAGAGCCCGGTCTCAGAGGCGAGAATGCGCGAGATGTTTGCGGCGGTCGATAAAATCCTGCGCGAGAATCCCGAAGTCGGGGCGTATAATCAGACGATTTGAAGCCGGCGCTGATAGCGCTAGCATTGGCGGGCCACCGGAAACCTCTCCCCCTTCTGGAACTCGGGAGACCAGGAGGGCATTTTGCCGTGCGGCAGAGCCCGCCCCTATCCGACTCTTTTACTCGGGTAAGCCGTAAGCCGGAATGCCGCCCTCAATCCAAATGGCTTTGCACAAGGCGCCTCCGGCGCGCCCGCAAGCCCAAATTGGGCACACCGCTCCGACACGCGTGTTTTCCGCATGTACCATAACGCGGAAAACACACGCGCGGTTCAACCGTATCGCCTCGCCCCGTGGGGAGGTGCGGCTCACGCTTGCGGTTGCGGCTCCAATCCGCCTGGCTCGGGACCAGGCTTTGGCCGCACGACGCCGGTGGTTGGGACGGGAGAGCCACGCAACGGCGGTTCATGATCGTCGCTTGTATCGCGCACAGGAGCATGCCCCTTCAAAAGCTCCACGATCTCTCCCCCGGTAAGCGTCTCATATTCGAGGAGACCTTTAGCAAGAGTTTCGAGATCTTGGCGCTTTTCGGTAATGATCCTTGTGGCTTCGGCGAGACCCGCCTCCACCAGGCGGCGCACTTCCGCGTCGATTTTTTGGGCGGTGGCCTCGGAGATGGTTTGCTGCCGCCCCATGGAATAGCCGAGAAACACTTCCTCCTGATTTTCGCCATACATGACGGTGCCAAGCTCGTCGGAGAAGCCCCAGCGCGTGACCATGGCGCGGGCGAGCTTGGTCGCCTGCTCGATGTCGGATTGCGCGCCTGACGTGATCTTATCCTTCCCGAAGATGATTTCCTCGGAAACCCGGCCGCCCATGCAGATCGCGAGCCGCGATGTCATCTGCTCGTAGCTCATCGAAAGCTTGTCGCGTTCGGGGAGTTGCATGACCATCCCGAGGGCTCGCCCGCGCGGAATGATGGTCGCTTTATGCACCGGGTCGGTGGCCGGAACATTAAGGGCGACGATCGCGTGCCCGCCCTCGTGATAGGCGGTGAGCATTTTCTCTTGCTCGGTCATGACCATGGTGCGGCGTTCGGCGCCCATCATGATCTTGTCTTTCGAATCCTCGAACTCGGACATGGTGACGAAACGCTTGGTGCGCCGTGCCGCCAGCAAGGCCGCTTCGTTGACAAGATTCATGAGGTCGGCGCCTGAGAATCCTGGTGTCCCCCGCGCGACCGTCTTCAAATCGACGTCCGGCGCGAGAGGCACCTTGCGGACATGGACCTTGAGGATGCGCTCACGCCCGACGATATCCGGGTTCGCGATGACAATCTGGCGGTCGAACCGGCCGGGGCGAAGCAGCGCCGGGTCGAGCACGTCGGGACGGTTCGTCGCCGCGATGATGATGATGCTCTCGTTGGGCTCGAAGCCGTCCATCTCGACGAGGAGCTGGTTCAAAGTCTGCTCGCGTTCGTCGTTGCCGCCCCCAAGGCCGGCGCCGCGATGCCGGCCAACGGCGTCTATTTCATCGATGAAGACGATGCAAGGCGAGTTCTTCTTGGCCTGCTCGAACATGTCGCGGACGCGGCTCGCGCCGACGCCGACGAACATTTCCACGAAATCCGATCCGGAAATCGTAAAGAAGGGCACATTGGCTTCCCCCGCGATGGCGCGCGCAAGCAGCGTCTTACCGGTCCCAGGCGGGCCGACAAGCAAAACGCCGCGTGGGATTCGCCCGCCAAGCTTCTGAAAGCGTTGTGGATCGCGCAGGAATTCGACAATTTCTTGGAGGTCTTCCTTGGCTTCGTCGACGCCGGCTACGTCCTCGAACGTATATCGCCCATGCGCCTCGGTCAGCAGTCTGGCCTTGGACTTGCCAAATCCCATCGCCTTCCCGCCGGCGCCCTGCATTTGCCGGGACAGAAATATCCAGATGCCGAGGATGGCAATCAGCGGCAACCCGTTGACGAGAAGCGTCATCAACCAGTTGGTGTTTTCTGACGGAGGCTTGGCCGCGATCGACACGTTTTTCTTGTAAAGGCTCTGGACCAGCGTCGGGTCGTTTGGCGCATAGGTCGCAAAGGCGCGATTGTCGGTGAAATGACCCGTGATTTCGTTGCCCGCGATCGTGACCTCGCGGACATGGCCTTGGTCAACTTCGTTCAAAAGCTGGCTAAAGGCGATGTCTTGCGACGGAACTCGCTGCCCAGGATTTTGAAACAGCATGACGAGCGCGACGACGAGCAGGATAATGATCACCCAAAGGGCGAAATTCCGGAAATTCGGATTCATCTTCGTTCCCGCTAAACATCGTTCCGGCCCAGAGACGGGCCGTCACCGGTTGATACAGCACCCGCTGCGAATTGGGCGTTTAACCAATGTAGGCCTGGTTTGGCTGCTTGCCAAGTGAGTCTTAACGTTACGCCCAAGTGAGCCTTACATTAAATTCTCGCCCTGCCTCAAGATTCCGGGCGGGTTTGCTGGTGTGGGCGGCCGCGCACCCGTTCCCTCGCAATGACAAGAATATGGTTGCTTTGCAGCCGCAACGCCGCCCCGCCCAAGGTTGCCGAGAAGGCGATCCCTGCGCGCAACGCATCGCCGAACCGCGGTACAAGAGCTTCGAGGCGGTCGAGACGGACCGGCCTGCAGCCATTGATCAATTTTATTTCATCGGCAAGAAATCGTAAAAGTATTTCTTCCGGCTCGCCGGCGAGCGCCGATATGTCCGCCCGAAATCCGTCCGAATTGCGCCGTGCGGCGAGACCCGCGCGGACGGCGCAGGCGCGGGCGGCAAGTGCGGCGTCTGCTCTTGCTGCCCGGCGGCCGAGCCTAAGCAAGGCGGCGGCGGCAAAACCGTCCTCCGCGAGCAAGCCACCGAGGCGCCGCATCCGGGTCCTCGCATAGGCAGGATTACGGTTCGATGGATCGTCGAAAAAAGGCTGCGCCCGCGATTCGCATAAAGCGGCGAGGTCGGCCCTGACATGGGAGAGCAAGGGCCGCGCAAGGACCAGTCCGTTGCGTTCGCTTGACGTTGCCATGCCGGAAAGCCCAGAAATGCCGCTGCCGCGCAGCAGCCGGAACAGAATCGTTTCGGCTTGATCATCGGCGTGATGCGCGGTCATGACGTGATCGGCGCCATTCCTGGCCGCATATTCGAACAACAGCTCGTAGCGGGCCTCGCGGGCGCGCTCCTGAATTCTGGACGCCGGCTTGACTCCATCCCAAACCAGAATGGCGTGCGGCAGCACAAGCCCGGCGGCCCAGCGGGCGACCATTTCGGCTTCGCCGCGCGAGTCCTTGCGCAGACCGTGGTCGACGGTCGCGACATAAAGCGGTGGAGCGGCCCGCGCCCGCGCCCAATCCGCCGCGAGGAGCATCAGGGCGACCGAATCGGGGCCGCCAGACACGGCAAGCACGATTCCCCGCGCGGCCTCCCAAGGGCCGAAAAGAGCAGCGATGTCCCCGGCGGAGAACTCCGCCTTTGCAGGCGCGCGGGCCAAGTTTTTGGCAAACCCGGCGTTGCGCACGTGCGCAACGTTTGCGCAAGGCTTAGCTGGATCAAGTCCACCCCGCAGCGGCATCAGCATTCGGCGCGCTTGGCTTCCCGTTCGGCGCCGGTCTTGATCTGGGCCGGTGCATTTGGATATTTCCGCGCAATTTCGCCATAGGCCGCGCAGGCTTGTTCCTTGGCGCCAAGGCTACTCAGTGACTGGCCGAGGCGCAAGAGGGCTTGCGGTGCGCGCGGCGAATTGGCGTATTGGGTCGATATCCTTAGATATTGTTCCGCCGCCTCGGGATGCCGGCCGCGCTGGTAGAAGCTTTCGCCGAGATAATAAATAGCGTCGGAAGCCAATTTGTTTTTGGGATTCTTTTCAAGAAATCCGGCAAAGCCCTTTTCGGCGTTTTCATATTCTCTTTGTTTGAAATAGCTCAAAGCAATTTCGAACTCCTCTTTCGCGGGATTGGGGGCCGAGGCGACGACCGTGCCGCCCGGCGTGGTAATGCCGGAGGCCCGGACGGCGGCGGGGGCCATCGGCGGCGTTGGCGTAGCTGGTGGCGGCCCTGCCATGGGGGAGTGTCCATTGGAGAGATCGAGCGGCGCGCCGGGTTCATTTCGGCCGAGGTCCGCCGGAGCGCTCTCGTATGGATGCCCGCCTGCCGGGTTCATGCTTGCTCCGAGAGCGAGACCTCCTAGCGGGCGGGGTGCTCCTGGGGCGCCGGGATTTTGAGATGGATCGAAAGCGTCGCCACGCCCGTTCGCTCCGGAGGAGGGGGCAGCCGCGGCGGCACTTTGCGGCGAGCCCCGCCCATACTCATTGATTTGAGTTTCCGACGCGTCGCCGCGCTTCTGCGCGGGTTTGGCTGCGGGAGCGCCCTGGGTGCCGCCCTCATGAAAACGGAAATCAACGTCCTCTTGGAACTTTTTAAGTTGCTCAGCGAGTCTGCCGGTCTCAAACTGCATCTGTTCGATTTGGCCGCTGATCTGCCGCATCTGGCTTTCGAGCCGTCCGATCCGGACAACGAGACCCGCGGAACCCTGTTGCGTCACGTCCTGCTGCTCCCCCGCGTAGGGGACATCCCCGGGCTCGCCGATTTCGCCCGGCGGGCGTCCGTAACCTTGGGCAATGCGAATATCATCTCGCGCCGCCGCGATTTGCTCCTCTAGCCGGACAATCCGGGCGTCCGGATCAGTCACTGTCTCCGCGCCGGCGCTAACAGCAACAAACGCCGCAAAAAAATTGGCGGCGGCCATGAGGAGCAGAGGTTTATCGAAACGCGTCATGCGGCAATATCCTCTTGGGTTGGCGGGTTCCATCGTAGGGCCGCTTTTCGGGCTAAATTTTGGACACCGGACTCCGTATCCTCGAAAACAATCATGATTGAGTCAGATAATGCAGCTTTTTGGATATAGTAGCCGGTGGGGTCGCGCGGCGCCGATTTGCAGGCGCCACAATCAGTTTTTGTGTGCCCGTACCAAAAGAAAATCAAAAACGCGCCAGAATGTCTTCGCCGATCCTATCCCAATCTTGGTGGGAAGAAATCGGCGCACTTCGTTCCTCTTCTCTTCACAAAGGGAGACAATTGGGTCCCGAACGTAAATTAGTCAGGGACGAGGATAATTCCGGCAAAACCGAAATCACTTGTTTATCGAGGCCATAATGATCACCAAGCTCAACAAGACGAGAACCGCGATCCTAGCCAACGCCCTCGGCATTGCATTGTCTTGGCTGATCCTGGTAGCGCCGCCTTGGGGCTGTTCGAACGCGCTATCCGCGGAAAACTCCGCACCTTCGGAAGCCACCGCCAGCCGGATTCAAGCCAAAATAAGTCAGGTTGGCGCTGCCGCTACCAAGCTGCACGAGTCCGGTGGGGATGTGTCGCCGGTCCAGGATGGCATGCAACAAGTCGACAAGCTGCTCAAAAACGGGAACTTCGAGGACGCTGAGAAAATCCTTGACACGCTCCTGACGAAACTCGGGCTGCCCGCGGCAGGCTCCGCCGGCTCGGTTGCCGCCCCCGAGGCCGTCGCACCCGCCGGCGGACGCGATTGCGATCCGCGGCAGCCGATGACGGTGAACGGCCCTGTGACGTTAAGCGAGGACTGCACTATCGGCGGCGACTTGACCGTGACAGGCAATGCCGTCCTGCACTTCGACTATACCCGGCATAAAGGCGGGCGCTTGGTCGTCAGCGGCAACATCATCGTACGCGATGGCGCGACGTTATGGATCGAGGGCCGGCCGGAGGAGCGGGCCGTGTTCGCGGTCGACAATGAGTTCAGTCAGCAACACTCAATTACTTCGAAGGACGACGCGACGATCAAGCTGGACTATGTCGAGTTTCGCTCCCAGAAATCCCCGGATCGGGGCAAAGGCAGCGTCTATATGAGCTATAACGCCAAAGGCCGGTCAACCTTCGAGGCGACCGGCTCGGCGCTCGTCGAGGAAGAGGCGTGGCTCCTCGCCAATCTTAACGATTCCGCCAAGCTGACCATCGCCGATACGACGCGCGTCCCGACCGAGATCTACATCCACGACTCGTCGTCCGCGAAAATTAGCGGAACCGGCACGCGAACCGGTCTCTGGCTGGACGCGGGTGGCGCCAAAGGGACGTTGAAGCTGCCCCACATAAACGCTCCGTTCTCGTGGCGGACCGGTGCCGGCGCCGGTTTGGAAGTGGGTTGGTCGCTGCAGGTTGATAACGCCCAACCCGGAATCGGTATCGAGGTCAAGCCCGCCTCGGCGCTCACGATTATTGGTAATGGAGCGCAGGCCGCCGTAACCGGCGAACTCAAGATCTCGTATTTTGTGATTGGTTCGCGAGAAACACTGGATGGCCTCAAGGCCGGCTTGCAGAATCGCCAGATCAGCGATCGGTTGACGCTCAAGGATGTCCAACTCGGGCCCATCGCCTGGCAGATCTATGTTGGCGATAACGCGGATTTGACCATCGAGAATTCAACCATCAATGAACTTGGCATTTTCGGCCGGAATGCAAAAGTGCGCGTCGAACGCTCGGTTTTGCAACTCGCCGTGCTCGCCGCGCTTGGGCCCGGCAGCTCGCTCGATATCCGGGATTCCGACGTCTGGAACCAGACCATCGAGGTGGCGAACAAAGGGAAAGTGTCCATCGTCGGCAGCAGGATTCACGGCACGCTGTTTCATACAAGGGACAGCGGTTCGAATATTTCCATCGAAGGCGGATCGTTCGAAGAGAATCCTGCGCGCTGCACCCAGGCAACGATGGTGAACATCGCGACCGGTCAGCCGAAGTGCAATCCGTTCAGGCCGCCGGGAATGCCGCGCGCGGAGGGAGCGGGCAAGGTCGAGTGCGCGGGCACCGAAGGGTGCACATGGGGCCGTTAAGTGAACCGGGGCGGCATAGATTGCGCCTAGACCTACGCGCGCCGGTGCCTGCGGAGCGCGCTGGGCGGCTTGGACCGCAAACCGCCTGACCACAAAGAAACGAACTGGGCGATCCGGCGTTAGCGCGGCGAAAGGTGGCGACGCGATTGACGGGTTCCCTTCGCGGCGGTGGCCTGCTATCCCGGCCCCTATGACCAGGCATGCACTCGAAAACATCCGCAATTTTGCCATCGTCGCCCATATCGACCATGGCAAATCCACCCTCGCCGACCGTCTCATCCAGGCCACCGGTACGATCTCCGAGCGGGATATGGTCGAGCAGGTGCTCGATTCGATGGATATCGAGCGCGAGCGCGGTATTACCATCAAGGCGCAGACAGTGCGCCTCGAATACAAGGCGCACGACGGCAAGACTTATATCCTGAATTTGATGGACACCCCGGGCCACGTCGATTTCGCCTATGAAGTGTCGCGTTCGCTCAAAGCCTGCGAAGGCTCGCTGCTGGTGGTGGACGCGAGCCAAGGCGTCGAGGCACAGACGCTTGCCAACGTCTATCACGCACTCGATGCGGGCCATGAGATCGTGCCCGTCTTGAACAAGATCGATCTGCCTGCCGCCGAGCCCGAGCGTATCAAACAGCAGATCGAGGATGTGATCGGGCTCGATGCCGCGCAGGCCGTACTCATTTCTGCGAAGACCGGGCAGGGCGTCGATCAGGTCCTGGAGGCTATTGTCACCCGCCTGCCGCCGCCGCAAGGGGACGACAGCGCCCCCTTAAAGGCGCTGCTGGTCGATTCCTGGTACGACGCCTATCTCGGTGTTGTCGTACTTGTGCGCGTCATCGACGGCACGCTCAGGAAGCACCAAAAGATCGAGATGATAGGAACGAATGCCCAGTACGAGATCGACAAAATTGGGGTGTTCCGGCCCAAGATGCAGGATGTTGCCGAGCTCGGGCCTGGCGAAGTCGGCTTCATCACGGCGCAGATCAAGGAGGTCGCCGACACTAGGGTCGGAGACACGATCACCGACGCCCGCCGCCCGTGTGCGCAAGCGCTGCCCGGCTTCAAGCCCGCGCAGCCGGTGGTTTTCTGCGGGCTGTTTCCGGTCGATGCCGCGGATTTCGGCGATCTTCGCGCGGCAATGGGAAGGCTTCGTCTGAATGACGCGAGCTTCTCCTACGAAATGGAGAGTTCGGCAGCGCTTGGCTTTGGTTTCCGCTGCGGATTTTTGGGTCTCCTGCATCTCGAAATCATTCAAGAGCGGCTGGAGCGCGAGTTCAATCTCGATCTTATCGCGACCGCGCCTTCCGTCATCTACCGGATTCTGAAGCGCGGCGGGGATGTGCTTGAGTTGCATAATCCGGCCGACATGCCCGATCCAACCAAGATCGAGACCATCGAAGAACCCTGGATTCGCGCGACAATCCTGACGCCCGACGATTATCTCGGCGCGGTATTAAAACTCTGCCAGGAGCGGCGCGGGGTGCAAGCCGATTTGAGCTACGCCGGCAAGCGCGCGATGGCATCTTATGATTTGCCGCTCAACGAAGTCGTGTTCGATTTCTACGACCGGTTAAAATCGATCTCGAAGGGCTATGCGAGTTTCGATTATACAATCACCGGTTATCGCCCAGGCGATCTCGTGAAGATGTCGATTTTGGTCAATGCCGAGCCCGTCGATGCGCTCTCCATGCTGGTTCACCGCGACCGCGCCGACACACGGGGCCGCGCCATGGTCGAGAAGCTGAAGGAGCTCATCCCGCCGCATATGTTCCAAATTCCAATCCAGGCGGCGATCGGCGGCAAGATCATCGCGCGCGAGACGGTCCGGGCGTTGCGCAAGGACGTGACCGCGAAATGCTATGGCGGCGACGTGACCCGCAAGCGCAAGCTTTTGGAAAAGCAAAAGGCGGGCAAGAAGAAAATGCGGCAATTCGGCAAGGTCGAGATTCCTCAGGAAGCTTTTATCGCGGCATTGAAGATGGATGGGTGAGGCAAGAGCAAGAGGCGCGCGATGCGCTTTTTCCTCCTAAAACACCGGCACGCCGCGCGCATTGAGCGCCTCCGCCAAATGTGCCAGGGCCTTCGCCCGCTTGCGAAAGAAAGTGTGCGGCGCCCATTGCTTTTCGGCGCAGAGCTTCTTGATCGATCTTCCGCGCGCGCTGCGCAACGCCCAAAGGGTGGAGACAAGCGCCATGCCGGAATCCTCGGCGCGCAATTCGCCCAACCATTCGAACGCCATTTCCATCTGGGTAATTTCGGCGGCGCTCGGGCGGATCACGATGCGATTGGCGGCTTGCTGGCGCGTCCGGCGTTCGCTTTCTTCGAGCTCCGCCTGGGCCAATTGATCGGCCCATTCGGTGAGCGTGCGGGGCCAATGACCGCCGGGTTTGCGGGGGCCGCGCACCCGTGGCAGGCGGTCGAGGGTGACAAAGGCTTGCACGAGCCTTTTGCCGACGAGGTCGGCGTCCCACACCGGCGGTAGGGTCTCGCGCTCGCCGAAAAGCGGTGCTTCGTAGCGGCTGTCCAATGTTTCGAAAGCCATGCTCAAGCTCCGTCGTCGAGAATATTTTCGAGGAGGTTGGGATCGCCGGCGACTTCGAGAAGCAAAATGCGAATCATCGCTTCGCGGGTAAGGCTGCGCTTGGCTGCTGCCGCCTCGATATTCCGGGTGGCATCGGGCGGCAGATGCAACGAAAGGGCGGCCGCCGCCGCGCGAAACGCAAGGCCAAACCTTTGCGCCTGCCGGTGCACATTGTTGGGGGTCGAAGCGATGATGGGGTCCGCGGCGACGCGTTTGGCGTCCCAGCCAAGGCCAAGTAGGAACCCGAGGCGGGCGATTCGCTCGCCGGTCCATCGCGCTTTGTGGATTTCCGTGGCAACCGTCACTGTAAATCTCCTTGCTGTGGCGAGCGGGGCGACGAGCGTCGCGCCGCCCGACCGCTATACGGTAATACTACCGTACATGTCAAGGTGAATTTACCGAATGCATTTTTTAGTTGTTGCGGTTACTCTACCGCTATGAAACTTGACGACGTTCTCGCTCGGATCGAGAGCCGGCTACAGGCCTTGGGCCTCTCCGCCCACGCCGCATCGCTCGCCGCCAAAAGGCCCGACGCCATTCGCAATTTGAAACGAGCGGTCAAGAACAACGACCGGCGCGGGATCACGACCGAAACCCTGATCGCGCTTGCCCCGGTCTTGCAAACGTCCGCGGCATGGCTGCTTGAGGGCGCCGGAGACCCGGCGTCCGGCAATCTCGTCCGCGTGGCTGGGCGCATTGGCGCCGGCGCGGAAATTCAGCCGGAGTTCGACCAAATCCCAGCCGCGGGTCTCTACACCATCGAGGTTCCGTTTCCGGTCCCGGCGGATGCGATCGCTTTCCATGTCGAGGGCGACAGCATGTGGCCGCGTTACGATCCCGGCGACGTGATCATTTGCTGGCGCCAGGGCGCCAATATCGAGAACCTCATCGGCTGGGAGGCCGCGGTCAGGACCGCGAACGGCAAACGCTATCTGAAGCGTATCCAGCGGGGAGCCGCGAGTGGAACCTTCGATCTTGAGAGCCACAACGCGGCGCCGGTCCGCGGCGTGCAAATCGAATGGGCAGCCGAAATCAAAGGAGTCGTCCGATCCGGTCAATGGCACCGGAAATAAAAATCGGTGTTAGGTAATAATACCTTGATATAGGTATTTATACCTGTAAAAAGACTCCGGCTTTTCCGGAGTCCCTCAATGCCGAACCGCCCGCCCGCCCGCGCCATTGCCGAAGCCGCGCTTCGCGCCCAAGCAACGCGCACCGCCGTCGATCTGATTAAGCATCGGGCGCGCGCCTACGCGAAACGCCCGGCGATGCTGCAAAATGTCTCTCCCGGCCTTTCGGCCGCCGCGCCGGAGACACTCATTGCCGTGGCGAAGCGTCTCATCGCGGCGGAGCGGCAAGCGCCGCGCCGCTGGTTTGGTTTTGGCGGTGAAGTCCCAATCTTCAATGCAAAGGCGGTTTTGCTTTCCGCGCGCGCCCTTCGCCGGAACCAAGGACGGCGAGCCCGCAAGCTTGCGCCCGATCTTTGAGCCGCTTGGCGCGCGCGGATCAGGTTTGCCTTCGGGGTTCAGTACTCTATTCTTGCCGAATATCAGGGATTTGAAGCGGGGTTGTTGATTGGGCGAGGACTGAGAAGCTTCCTTAATTTGGGGCCGTCAGGGCAATCTGTTCCCGCTCTTGCTTGCATTCCCGCAATTTACGCGATTCTCGTCGTGGCCGGCACACGGGCCGCCGATCGATGGGGCGGGAAGCGAAAATCGCTACAGAACAAAATTGCAATCGCCATCGCCCAAAAGCTGCCGGATGGTTCACATTCGCGACAGCACGAATTAAACTCAAGCATGCCGGGCCGTCATTCCGCATGAAACGGTCCAGAACCTTAGAATTAATTCGGGCCGGTGGCGGCCCGAATGTTTCAAATAGACAGGAAGCTTCCGTGGCGCGAGCGATCGAATTCATGAAAACAACCGGCGCATGGCGCCTTTGCGGGCTGACGCTTGCTGGTATTTGGCTGTTGGCGAGTGGGACAGGCGCTGTTTGTCAAGGCGTCGTGAAATCCAGGCATGGCGAATGGGAACTGCGCTGCGAGACACCGCCCGGCGCCGCCAAGGAGCAATGCGCGCTGTTGCAGAGCGTTGCCGCGGAAGACAAGCCAAACATCAATCTGACGGTCATCGTTCTCAAGACGGCGGATGGGAAGAGCCGCCTGTTGCGGGTCATTGCGCCGCTTGGGGTACTCCTTCCTTCGGGACTTGGGCTAAAGATCGATGACATCGATGTCGGACGCGCCGGGTTCGTCCGCTGTCTTCCGACTGGATGCGTGGCCGAGGTGGTCATGGAGGAAAAATTGATCGACCAAATGAAAACTGGCCAGAAAGCTACCTTCATCATTTTTCAGACCCCGGAAGAAGGAACCGGCATACCGCTTGGCCTCGCCGGGTTTAAGGAAGGCTTCGATGCGCTGCCGTGAATTGGGCCGGAATTCGATGGCGCGGCCTGTGCCACTCCACCAAGCAAAATTTATTCTGGCTGCTGCTGCGGTGGTAGGACTTTCTGGCTGCGGCGGACATCTCGGCACTCTCGACCCGCCCCAAAACCAAGGAGGCGGCTCGCAGGTGCTCGCTATGTTGCTGGGATTTAAGAACAATGACGCGCCCGCGGCGCCTGGAACCCAGGTCCGGCATATTTTCTGCCCCGAAGTCCTCATTCTCGAAGGCACGGCGGCGAGCCAGGCTTACGCCGGAACGCCGCCTTCGAGCGCCAATCTGCGTTATCAATATGCACTCGGCGATACAGCGCGCGAATGCACGCTCGAAGGCGATCAACTCGCAATCAAGATCGGAGTCGCGGGCAAAGTACTGCTTGGACCGGCAGGCAGCCCTGGCGCTTTTAGCGTGCCAGTGCGGATGGCCGTACTTCGCGAACGCGATAATCAGCCAATCGTGAGCAAGCTTTATCACGCCGCCGTGACGGTGAATGCAGGTGAGACGGGGGCGGATTTCACACTCGTTTCCGAACCGCTCCACGTGCCGTTCATCCAGGACCACGCCGAGGACGATTATACGATCAAGGTCGGCATCGACGAGGGTACGAGCGGAGACAAACCCCAGGGCAAAGCGGCAAAACATTGAGGCCGCGCGAGTGGGAAAGCCAACGCTCTGTCAGTCTTTAGAATCTTGCCCTGTCGTGCGGAGCAATCGTACAATGGGGCCAAATAACGTTACAAAGACTCATACAGCACGCGGCCTTTGAGGGCGTTCGATCACCCGGAAAGCTGGTCTTTTTGGCGAGGGGAGGGCTACTACGGCGCCGGTTGAAAACCCCGCGCTTTTAATCGCTTTGGTACCCGGATGCGTCAGCCTGTGCGCACGCGCATTCGCCGCATTGACAGATGACACTTTGGAAAGCGGGCTCCTTTTGTAACGGCACCCGTTTTTGCTTTCATTCTCCATCCGAAAAACGTATCATTTCTCCATGACGAAACTACTCGACCGTGCGGTTGAAGCCGCCCGCGCGCTGCCTTCCGGCATGCAGGATGAGCTTGCCCGCAAGCTCTTGCAATTGACCGGAGTGGATCAAATGGTGGTCCAATTGACTGCCGAGGAAAAAGCCTCACTCGAAGCATCACTTGCGCAGGCCGAGCGCGGTGAGTTTGCGACGGACGAAGCGGTGCGCGCCATCTGGGCGAAGCATGGCCTGTGAAACTGCGCTATACTCTTCGCGGCGCTGCCGAACTCGACGAGGTTCTGGCCGATATCAAAGAGCGCTCGCCGCAGGTTGCGCGTCATGTGCAGGCCGTCACGCACCCGCCGTCCAACTACCATGCCAGAGTGACCATCGAGAACCCTGTGCGCAGGCGCGCCGCCCGCATTGACAAACGCGCGACATAAATTAAGTCTAACGCTGTCAGATCACGGAACTCCAGCGGAAGAGACCGGCTTGCGCTTGGTGCGCCGAGTCGGCGCCGAAGGCGCAACCGCCCCGGAAACGCTCAGGCCCATGGACCGCTCGGGGATGACACTCTGGAAAGCGATTTTCCGTAAACGGAAAATCCACCGAAGGAGGTAACGTCGGGCGAAATCTATTGCCGCGCGACGGAAATCTTTCAGGTTCCGGGACAGAGGGGGCAAAGTGCGGTGGTTTTTGCCGCCGCGCACATGCCGATACTTTGTCCGGCCAGGTATTTCGATGTCCGATAGCCAAACCGCCGCCGCCGCCGCTGGGCACGATCTCGCCCGCACCCCGCTTTACGATGTGCATTGCGCGCTTGGCGCCCGCATGACTGGTTTTGCCGGTTATGCCATGCCGGTGCAATATCCGGCTGGAATCATCACGGAACATCTTTTCACGCGCGCGAGTGTTGGACTGTTCGATGTTTCGCACATGGGCCAGGCAATTCTCGCGGGGCCGCACGCCGCGCGCTGCCTGGAGAGGCTGGTGCCGGGCGATATCGCGGCGCTTGCTCCAGGCCGGATGCGGTATACCCAGTTGCTCGACGGCCAGGGCCATATTCTCGACGATCTGATGGTAACGCGGCTCGACGACGAAGCCGGGCGCGAGCGGCTCTTTCTCATCGTCAATGCCGCAACCAAATCAGCCGATTTTGCGCATTTCGCAGCGGAGCTGCCGGACTGCACGCTGACCATTCTCGACGGGCACGCATTGGTCGCCTTGCAAGGCCCGAAGGCCGCGGAGGTCTTGCGCCGGCATGTTTCACCCGCCGCTTCGGAAAGCCTCTTGGCGATGCCCTTCATGTCGGCCAAGAGCTTTGCGCGGGACGGCGTCGTTCTCAACATTTCCCGCTCCGGCTATACCGGCGAGGACGGCTTCGAGATTTCGCTTCCAGCCGCTGCGGCGGCTCGCTTCGCACGAGAATTGCTTGACGAGGCGGACGTTCGTCCGATTGGCCTAGGTGCCCGGGATTCGCTCAGGCTCGAGGCAGGCCTCTGCCTTTATGGCCATGACATCGATCGCACGACCGGCCCTGTCGAGGCGGGACTCGCATGGTCGATCTCGAAACGCCGTCGCGAGGCGGGCGGATTTTTTGGCTATGAGAAGGTGAAGCGGGCAATCGAGCAGGGTCCGTCGCGCTTGCGCGTGGGGTTTTTGCTTGAAGGCAAGGTTCCCGCACGGGAAGGTGCCGAGATTGTGACGCTCGGAGGCCAGACCATCGGCCGCATTACGTCAGGGGGCTTCGCGCCGAGCCTCGGGCGGCCGGTCGCGATGGGCTATGTCGATGCCGCCTGCGCCGCGCCCGGCACGCAAGTATGCTTGATCGTACGCGGCAGGCCGCTTGCGGCAAAAATCGTGTCGCTGCCGTTTGTGCCGCACCGTTACTTTAGGGGAGACCGATGACCACACGCTACACCAAAAGCCATGAATATATCCGCGTCGAAGGCGGCACAGGCGTCGTCGGGATCACCGATTATGCGCAATCCCAATTGGGCGACGTTGTTTTTGTCGAACTCCCGCCAATTGGCCAGAACTTGTCCAAAGGGGCCGAGGCCGCCACCGTCGAAAGTGTGAAGGCCGCCAGCGAAGTCAATGCGCCGGTGTCGGGTACGGTCGTCGATGTAAACAGCGCGCTCACCGATTCCCCTGGGCTTGTCAACGAGGATCCTTCCGGCAAGGGCTGGTTTCTGAAAGTCAAACTAACTGATGCCGCTGAACTCGATAGCCTGATGGACGAAGACGCCTATCGGGATTTCTTGAAAGCAGTTTCTTAGAGCCGTTCCTCGACTGTACTTCCATCGAGCGGAATTGAGAGAAGCAAAGATGCGTTATCTTCCTTTAAATTCCGAGGATCGCGCCGACATGTTGGCGCGCGTCGGCGTCAACGGCATCGACGCGCTTTTCGCCGATATTCCGGAGGCCAAGCGGCTCCAACAGGATCTCGATCTGCCGCCGCGCAAGACCGAAATCGAGGTGGAGCGCTTGCTCTCTGGGCTTGCCGCCAAAAATATGGCGGCGGGGTCGGTGCCGTTTTTTGTTGGGGCAGGGGCCTACAAGCATCATGTTCCAGCAAGCGTCGATCATCTGATCCAACGCTCCGAATTTCTGACGAGCTACACGCCCTATCAGCCGGAAATCGCGCAAGGTACATTGCAGACTATCTTCGAGTTTCAAACCCAGGTCGCGGGTTTGACCGCGATGGATGCCGCCAATGCGTCGATGTATGACGGATCGACAGCGACGGTCGAGGCGGTGGCCATGGCCCGCCGGATCACCAAGCGCCTCAAGGCCGTAGTATCGGGCGGTCTTCATCCGCATTACGCCGAGGCCGTGCGCACCCATTCGGCGATGAGCGGGGACGAAGCATTGGTACTTCCACCCGACGTTTTCGCGGCGGAGACTTTCGGCTCCCTTGTAGATGACGAAACTGCCTGCGTCGTGGTGCAAAACCCGGACTTTTTCGGCAATCTCCGCGATCTATCCGGAGCCGCCGCCCTCTGCCATGCGAAGGGCGTGCTGTTGATCGCGGTATTCACGGAAGTTGTCTCTCTTGGTCTCGTCAAGCCGCCGGGAGCGATGGGCGCCGATATTGTCGCGGGCGAAGGACAGTCGATCGGCAATCGCTTGAATTTCGGCGGCCCTTATGTTGGGCTCTTCGCCACCAAGGACAAATATTTGCGCCAGATGCCTGGGCGTCTTTGCGGCCAGACCCTGGACGCCGCGGGACGGCGCGGCTTCGTCCTGACCCTCTCGACCCGCGAGCAGCATATTCGGCGCGACAAGGCGACTTCCAATATCTGCACCAACTCCGGTCTCGCCAGCCTTGCCTTTACGATACATATGACCCTGCTTGGCGACGCGGGTCTGCGGCGCCTCGCCCGAATCAATCACGCCAATGCCGTTGCTCTCGCGGACCGGCTCGCGGCGGTGAACGGCGTCGAGGTTCTAAACGAAACGTTCTTTAACGAATTCACGATCAAAATTCCGGGCGATGCGGCGCGGACGGTCGAGCGCATGGCGGAAAGGGGCGTGCTCGGCGGAGTCCCGGTCTCCCGGCTTTTACCGGACGCGGGATTGGACAATCTCATTCTCGCCGCCTCCACGGAAGTTAATACGGACGCCGATTGCGCGGCCTTCGCGGAAGCCTTGCAGGGAGCGCTCTCATGCTGATGCAGCAAAAGTTCGGCCCGCAAGCGGCCAGGGTCGAGGAACCGATAGCGAAAACCTTCACCGGCAATCGCGGCCTTGCAATCGAGGAGGGGCTTATCTTCGAGATTGGGCGCCCGGAAAATACCGGCGTCGATCTCAATGAGCCTTCGCCCTTCAAACACCGGCTCGGCCCTTTTGAGCGGCAAGAACCGGCCGGGCTCCCAGGTTTGAGCGAGCCCGAGACAATGCGTCATTACGTGCGCCTGTCACGGCTGAATTATTCGATCGACGCCGGAATTTATCCGCTCGGCTCCTGCACGATGAAGCATAATCCCCGCCTCAACGAGGCATTGGCGCGGCTGCCTGGCTTTGCCGATATTCATCCTTTGCAACCACAATCCACCGTGCAAGGCGCGCTGGAGCTGATTGCCGAGCTCGCCCGCTGGCTGATGGTTCTCACCGGCATGGACGCCGTTGCCATGCCGCCGAGAGCGGGTGCGCATGGCGAGGCCTGCGGCATGATGGCGATCAAGGCCGCCATCGCGGCCAAGGGAGAGGGAGGCACCCGCAAAACCGTTCTCGTGCCGGAGTCGGCGCATGGCACCAATCCGGCCTCGGCGGCCGGTGCCGGATTTGAGGTGCGTTCCGTTCCAGCGCGTGCCGATGGCACGCTTGATCCCGCTGAGGTCAAGCGCAGGCTCGGGCCAGATGTTGCCGCGATCATGCTGACCAATCCCAACACCTGCGGACTGTTCGAGAAGGATGTCGTCGAAATCGCCGCCTTGGTGCATGAGGCCGGGGCCTATTTCTATTGCGACGGGGCAAATTTCAATGCGATCATGGGCAAGACGCGTCCGGGCGATCTCGGTGTCGATGCGATGCATATCAATCTCCACAAGACGTTCTCGACTCCGCATGGCGGAGGGGGACCCGGTGCCGGCCCGGTCGTGCTTTCCACGCGGCTTGCGCCTTTCGCGCCGGTGCCGTTCTTGCGCCGGGAGGCGGGCGTCCTTCGCCTTGTCGAGCATCAAAGCGAGGCGCCGGAGTCTTTTGGCCGGATAGCGGCGTTCCACGGCCAGATGGGCATGTTCGTGCGCGCCTTTGCCTATATGCTGTCGCATGGTGCCGATGGCTTGCGGCAGGCCGCCGAGGACGCCGTGCTCAACGCGAATTATGTCCGCGCGAGCCTCAAGGATCTCATGTCGGAGCCATTCGGCGACAAGCCCTGCATGCACGAGGTTTTGTTCGACGAGGCGTGGCTGAAACCGTTTGGTCTCACGGCGCTCGATTTCGCCAAGGCGATGATCGACGAGGGCTTTCACCCGATGACGATTTATTTTCCGCTTGTCGCGCATGGCGCGATGCTGATCGAGCCGACCGAGACCGAATCAAAAGCCTCGCTCGATCTGTTCATCGCAGCCTTGCGTGATCTGGCGTTGGCCGCGAAGCGCGGGGATACCGGGCGCTTTGCCGGCGCGCCTTATCACGCACCGCGCCGGAGGCTCGACGAAACGCGCGCGGCGCGGAACCCAACGTTGAGATGGACGAAGCCGGGAGCGTGACTGCCCCCCAGCGGGCTCCCTCCATCCCCGCTTTGCGGACGCGGACTGAAAAAACGGCTTGGCTGCTGCAATCCTGCCGTAGGGCTTGATTGCCGTAAGGCGATGCCTTACATTTTGGCGCGATCAAGTCATTCAAAACACGTGCGCTGCGCAATTACTGGACGAAAAGTGATGCGGCGGGAATCAACCCAGAATGGCTGACTAAAGTGAAGTTGATTTTATCCGCCATGGACGTGGCCGATAGGCCGCAAATGCTCGATTTGCCGGGCCTTGGCTTCCATGCTCTCAGAGGCAATCGCAAGGGCGAATATGCGGTTTCGGTTTCTGGAAACTGGAGACTGACGTTTGGATGGTCAGGGGACGACGCGATCAACGTCGGATTGGAGGATTATCATGGCAGATAAGACTTTGCGGTGTAAAGATCTCGAGCCTGGCCACCCTGGCGATCTGCTCGCCGAGATCGTCATTCCGGCGACCGGCAGGACCAAGGTCGAGATCGCGCAACTGCTGGGCATCTCCCGCCAGTCGCTCCATGACATCCTGGGGCGGCGCCAGAGCGTCACACCTGCGGTTGCCGTACGCCTAGGCAAGCTGTTCGGAAACGGACCCGAAATTTGGCTGCGCATGCAGCAAGCCTATGATCTTTGGCACGCCGAACGGGAACTTGAAGCCGAACTCACGAAAATCGAAACCCTCCGTATTGCGTAGAGTCCCACTTTACCTCATCCGCCATCGACCAAAAATCATATAAAGACTTGTTTATATCTTTATTGCGTTTTGCGCGAAAGCCTGCTACGGACGCTCAAATCTTCATTCCGGAGCGCCAGCAGCCATGACCCACGCCTCGCCGCACGACTACGCCATTGCCAACATCGATCTTGCCGCCTGGGGACGCAAAGAAATTGCCATCGCGGAAACCGAAATGCCGGGGCTCATGGCGGTTCGCGACGAATTTGGTGCGAGCCAGCCGCTCAAGGGGGCGCGGATCGCGGGCTCGCTGCATATGACGATCCAGACCGCGGTGCTTATCGAGACGTTGAAGGCGCTCGGCGCCGATGTCCGCTGGGCGTCTTGCAACATCTACTCGACCCAGGACCATGCCGCCGCCGCGATCGCCGCGACCGGCACCCCGGTGTTCGCCATCAAGGGCGAGAGCCTCGCCGACTATTGGGACTACACGCATAAAATCTTCGAGTGGAGCGACGGCGGCACTCCGAACCTCATACTGGACGACGGCGGCGACGCCACCATGCTCATTCATCTTGGCATGCGGGCCGAGGCGGGCGACACGGCTTTTCTCGACAAGCCAGGCAATGAAGAGGAAGAGGTCCTCTTCGCCGCGATCAAGAAACGGCACGCCTTCATTCCCGGCTGGTATGGCAAATGCGGCCACGCCATCAAGGGCGTCAGCGAGGAGACGACCACCGGCGTCCACCGGCTCTATATCATGGAGCGCGATGGCAAGCTCCTTTGGCCGGCGATCAACGTCAACGATTCGGTCACCAAGTCGAAGTTCGACAATCTTTACGGCTGCCGGGAATCGCTCGTCGACGGCATCCGCCGCGGCACCGACGTGATGATGGCGGGCAAGGTTGCGATGGTCAACGGCTTCGGCGATGTCGGAAAGGGCTCAGCGGCGTCGCTGCGCAACGCGGGCTGCCGGGTGCTGGTGTCCGAGGTCGATCCGATCTGCGCACTTCAGGCTGCGATGGAGGGCTATGAGGTCACGACCATGGAAGATGCCGCGCCGCGCGCGGACATTTTCGTAACCTGCACCGGCGATGTCGATGTCATCACGCTCGATCACATGCGCGCGATGAAGGACCGCGCAATCGTTTGCAACATCGGCCATTTCGATTCCGAGATTCAGGTCGCGGGCTTGCGCAATTTGAAATGGCACAATGTCAAGCCGCAGGTCGACGAGATCGAATTTCCGGACGGCAAGCGGATCATCCTTCTGTCGGAAGGTCGGCTCGTCAATCTCGGCAATGCGACGGGACACCCTTCCTTCGTGATGTCGGCGTCGTTCACCAATCAGACCTTGGCGCAAATCGAGCTTTGGACCAAGCAAAGCCAATATGAACGCAAGGTCTACACCTTGCCAAAGCATCTTGATGAAAAAGTCGCGGCCCTCCACCTCGCTAAGATCGGCGTTAAGCTGACTAAGCTCACTCCCGCCCAGGCGGCTTATCTGGGGCTGCCGCAAACTGGCCCGTTCAAGCCGGATCATTACCGCTATTAATCGTTTGGCGTTCAAACGCTGCGATGTTTGCTCGATAATGAGGATCCCGCAACCGTGGCGCGGCAAAAGGGGACTTTTTTTCAACAATCCGAATGATTGGCACTTTTGCGCGTCCTCACCCAATTGGGCGTTGAATGCGTAATCATTCGCCTCCGACGTGTGCGCCCTTCTCTGCCACAGAGCGCTTCATCACCAAGGTGACTGGAACGAGCACAAGCATCACCATGGCGAACACCCAAAAGCAGTCGAAATAGGCTAGGGCCGAGGCTTGCTGCCGGCGTAGATTCTCGAGTGCCTGCCAGGCCAGCTCCTGTGAGGCGACCGGGTCGCCTGTATGCTGGAGTACAAATGCTTGGGTTTGTTCTGTGAAAGAATGCACGGCCGAGTTAAAGGGATCGAGATACTCGCCGAGCCGGAGGGTATGAAATTGCTCGCGGTGATCCTGCAAGGCCTGGCTTAGCGACGTTCCGACGCTCCCTCCCTCATTGCGCAGCAGACTCAACAAGCCGACGGCAGCTCCACGCAACTCCTTCGGCGTATAGAGGTAAGCGGCGACATTTGCGGGAGCAAAACATATGGCCAATCCTACGACCACCGTGACCCGGGGCCAGACGATCTGCCTAGGGCTGATGTCGAGATTGAGCTGTGACATCCAATAATTCCCGGCCGCCATGACCAAGAGGCCGGCCATGATCACCCACCGTGCATCTGTCTGCCGGCCGAGCACACGGGCCACGACGGGCATCGCAAGGACGGCAAAAAAGCCCGCCGGAGACATGACCAACCCCGCCTGCAGCGCATTGTAACCAAACAAGGACTGAAGCAGTCCAGGCAATGAAGTGCTGGCTCCATAGAGCACCCCATAGGCGCAGAAAATAATGATGCAGCAGGCGCTGAAATTGCGTTCCCGCAACGGCCGGAAATTAACCACAGGGCTGCGGTGGCGCAGCTCCCAGAAAATTAACCCGCCCAACGCCAGGACGAAAAGAGCCGCCAATGTTTGCACCCGACCGAATGCGTCACCCAGCCAATTCCACTCCTCCCCCTTGCTGAGCATCACTTCCCAGCTCACCATGGTGATGACGAGGAGCGACAGACCGATCGTGTCAAAGCGAAACGCTTGCCTCCTCTGCTCGGCACGCTGGGCCGTGAGATATTCCGGGTCACGGACTACTGCGTAGCAGGCGGCCGAGGCCAAAATGCCGATCGGGACGTTGATATAAAAGACCCACCGCCACGAATAGTTATCCGTAATCCAACCGCCGAGCGTCGGACCAACGACCGGCGCGATGAGGGCAGCCAAGCCAAACAGCGTCATTGCGACGCCTTGCTTCTCCCGCGGAAAGGCATCGAGCAGCACTCCCTGGCTGCATGGCTGCAGTCCACCGCCTGCCAACCCCTGGATCACGCGGAACAAAATCAGTTGATAAAGGCTCGTGGCCATCCCACACAGCCCCGAGGCAAAAGTAAATACGGCAATCGACGCCAAGAAGTAGTTGCGGCGCCCGAAGCGGTTGATCAACCAGCCGGTGATCGGCAGTATAATGGCGTTGGCGGCGAGGTAACTCGTGATAACCCATTCGCCGTCGTTGACCGTCGCCGACAGCCCGCCCGCGATATAACGCAGCGCGACCACAGCGATAGTGGTGTCGAGCACCTCCATAAAGGTCGGCACTACTACGGCGGCGGCGACTAGCCAAGGGTTCATCGCCGCGCTTGGGCCACGAAGCGCAATCGCCGCCTCTGTCATTTATTGCCGCCCTCCCGGATCCGCAGTCAGAGCGGCTGCCGGCGATTGCGGCATGTATGGTTGCAGAATTTTCCCAGCATCGGGTCCTGTCGCCGGCCGATTGAGATAGACGTAGGGAACAACCGAAAGGCCGATGAACAGAGGATCCTTGTTTGGGTCGTAGTTTTGAAGCTCGATGCGCACTGGCAATCGTTGCACCACTTTGACGAAATTGCCCGTCGCATTCTGGGGTGGGAGCAGCGCTAATGTCGAGCCGGTGCCCATCGTAAAACCTGTGATCCGGCCTGAGAAGACGCGCCGGTCGCCGTACATGTCGGCGTACACGTCCACTGGCTGGCCGATACGCAGATCGCTCAGTTGTGTCTCCTTGAAATTGGCGTCGATCCAGATTTCGGTGAGCGAGCGGATCGCCATCAGACCTTGTCCGGCCAGGACATTATTGCCGGGATTGACATTGCGGCGCGTAACAACGCCGTCAATTTCGGCGATGATTTCACAATAGCGAAGGTTTAATTCCGCCTGATCGAGATCGCGTTCGGCGGATTTGAGTTTTGCCTCGGCCTGCTTGACGGCGGGCGCCCCCGGCACAATCGCGGCGAATATTTTGTCAATGTCGCCTTGGGCATCGCGTTTATAGAACTCCTCGAGCATCTGTTTCGGGGTTTGGTTGTAGGAATGGACGATGCCAAGCTCGGCTGCACTTTGAATCAATTCTGACTGCGCCTGGCGCACCGAGGAAAAATTTTGATCGAGATCGGGCGGCACGAGGCCTAGCTCTCCGCCATTCTCAGGCTCCGCCGGCAGACCCAAAGAGACTCGAATTTGGTGTATATCTTCTAAGGCTTGGGTAACTTCTGCTCGGGCAACCGATAACGCTGCTTCCCGCTGGTCGAACTGCTCGCGACTTGCCACTGAAGAGGCAATCAACTTTTTTGTCCTCTCGAATTCCGCCTCTGCCAATGTCAGTGTGGCCTTGCTTTTATCCAGGGCGGCAACCTTCGCATGAAGCAATGCGACTTGGTTTTCGACGTCCTCAATGGCGTGCTGGAGTTTCCAGCGTTGGCTTCTGGCCCTAGCCTCAACACCTCGCACGTTAGCTTTTGCAGACTCCAGGTCCGCCACGGCTATATCGACCGCCGCTTTCTTAAGTGCGACTTCGACCTGATAAGGCTCTTTGTCGAGTTCGACGAGGAGATCTCCTTTTTTGACATGGTTGTTGTCATCGACCAGGACCCTTGACACCTGACCGGGCACCCGCGCCGCCACAAATGTGACGTGACCGTTCACATAGGCATCATCGGTCGAAACGGTGGTCAGCATGAGCTTAAGCCAAGGAATGCCAAAGACAGCGAAAATGGCCAGAGCTAAAACAACGGCCGCCCCTGTCATTAAGCGCCGTCTACGTATGGGCTTATGGCCGCCCGGAGTGCCCGGTTCGGAAAAAATGCCTGTCTGCGGTCTATTATCACCGTGTGGCGCGGCGGCTTGGCCTACCGAACTTTCAGGATTTGAATTTGACCCGCCTTTATCCGCACTTTGACTTTGCTCAGTGGGCATGGGCTCTTTCCCGCTACGCGCGCGCTACATGCAGCGCATCAAATGCAACAGCCGCGGTTGCAGTTGTTTCTTCAGCGAGGTGCATGCTGCGCGGTACCTCGATAGCTGCGGTTCCTGTGAACACGTGCGCATCATGCGAACACGACGTCGGGCGATTTTTCGAGCTTAAGACAAAAAGTGAACATGATATATTGTTAAACGTGCGGGCGAAACGGCGGCCGTGTCGCCCGTTGATTTTATTCCGCGGTCGTCAAAATGAAAACCCTAGGAGCCGGCAAGCCGGATATTGTAGGCTTTGCCTCGAAGGAAAGTTCACCGATGGCGCAGAAGCTCTTTGGCACCGACGGCATTAGGGGCGTGGCCAACACCGCGATCACGCCCGATCTCGCGATGAAAGTCGCCCAGGCGACCGGAGTCATGTTTCAACGCGGCGAATATCGCCATCGCGCGGTTATCGGCAAGGACACAAGACTTTCCGGCTATATGATCGAAAACGCCTTAGTCGCGGGATTCACCTCTGCCGGTATCGACGTCTTGTTGCTCGGGCCGATTCCGACGCCTGCCGTTGCTATGCTCACCCACTCGATGCGGGCGGATGTCGGCGTCATGATTTCGGCCTCACATAATCCTTACGAGGACAATGGGATCAAATTGTTCGGCCCGGACGGATTTAAATTGCCGGACGCAATCGAAGCGAAAATCGAGGCGATGCTGGATCAGCCGTCCTTGCTCAAATTATCGAAACCCTCGGATCTCGGCCGCGCGATGCGGGTTGAGGGCGATCGAGCCCGCTACATCGAATTCGCCAAGCGCACCCTGAGACGCAATCTCACGCTCGATGGTTTGCGAATCGTCGTCGATTGCGCCAATGGTGCCGCCTATAAGGTCGCCCCTGAAGCCTTGTGGGAATTGGGCGCCGAGGTCGTTGCGATCGGCGTCGAGCCGGATGGTTTCAACATCAACCGGGATGCCGGTTCCACCGCGCCAGGAGCGCTTGTAAAAAAAGTCCGGGAAGTGCGGGCGGATATCGGAATCGCGCTCGACGGGGACGCCGACCGCGTGATGATCGTCGACGAAGCGGGGAAACTTGTCGATGGCGACCAATTGATGGCCGCGATCGCGCAGAGCTGGCAGGAAGACGGACGCTTGGCGCGGCCAGGCATTGTGGCGACGCTCATGTCGAACCTCGGCCTTGAACGCTATCTCGAAGGGATCGGGCTATCCCTCATGCGCACCGCGGTCGGCGATCGCTACGTGCTCGAATACATGCGGCGGGAAGGGTTTAATATCGGCGGCGAGCAGTCCGGCCACATTATCCTCTTGGATCATTGCACGACCGGCGACGGACTCGTTGCCGCCTTGCAAGTCCTGGCGATTGTCAAGAGCCAAAACAAACCGGTGAGCCAAGTCTGCCATCGATTCGATCCCGTGCCGCAAATCTTACGGAATGTGCGGTTCAAGGCCGGACAGCCCTTGGCGGATACCGGCGTCGCGCGGGTCATCGAGGATGGCCGCGAGAAGCTCGGCAAAAGTGGCCGCCTCGTCGTGCGCACATCCGGCACCGAACCAGTCATCAGGGTTATGGGCGAAGGGGACAAGCTCGATCTTGTCGAGAGAGTCGTCAATGACGTTTGTGCGGCGCTCACTGCGTTAGCGCAGGCGGCGTGACCGGAGACGGGACGGCTGGTTCAGTGCCCGGCGCGATGGCGAGGCGACGGCGCGAAAAATGCGCGGCACGCCGGGCTGAGCTTGGCTTTCTGGTGTGCCATGCAACTGGCCACGCGCGCCTCGTCGGGAATTTCATCGGGGCAGAGGCGGTAAGCGTCGTCCTCGCATGCCGTCTGCTCTTGTGAGCGCTGATCGGACTGGCAGAAGGCCGGACCCGTCATGGACAGCGAGAAGGCAACCAGCGCGAGCGCGGATTTCATTTGCATTTCGGCAGACCTTAACTTTCAAAGATGCCAGTGACGGCAGCGCGTTGCAGTGAACATGATCAGGTTTAATTAAATCTGATCGTTGTCAAGTATTTGTTTTTACGAGATCTTTGTTTCAGGGGGCATGGTCGGGGCGAAAATTCCTGCCTTATTTATCCGTCGGTGAAAGGGTGTGCGAAGGAGCCAGCTTTCGAGTTCCGGCTCGTTGCGGGTCTTCGCTGTTCTTGGCCGGTCCGTCGAGCACGCGGCGGACCGTCATGGCAAGCCGTTCACGATCATAGGGCTTGCTCAAGAACTCCATTCCTGGATCAAGCCGGCCGTTATGAAAAATGGAATTCTCGGCATATCCAGAAGTAAACAATATTCTGATCCCCGGCTTGATTTCGGCTGCCCGCTCGGCAAGCTTGCGGCCACTGACCGCGCCTGGCATGATTATGTCCGTGAACAAAATATCGATTGCCGTTCCTTTTTCCAAGATCGATATGGCCTCTGCGCCGCTTGCCGCCGCAATCACTACATAGCCCAGGCTCTCTAGCATGGAAGCGACCGTTGCGCGGACAATTTCGTCGTCATCGACCAATAGAACTGTTTCCGTTGCAGTGACCGCGGGCGCCGCCGCTTGGCGCGGCTGGAAGGATTCCAGACCGAGATCGCGCGGAAAGTACAGCTTGATCGTCGTGCCTTCGCCAGTCTCGCTGTAGATATTCAAATGTCCACCGGATTGTTTGACGAAGCCATAGACCTGTGGCAGCCCGAGCCCAGTGCCTTCGCCTGCGGGTTTCGTTGTAAAAAACGGATCGAGCGCGCGCATGGCGGTTGCCGAGTCCATTCCCTTGCCGGTGTCGGTGATCGCAAACATCACATAGTGCCCGGGCTCGACTTCCGCATGGCGTGCCGCATAGGCATCGTCGAGCACCGCGTTAGCGACCTCGATCATAATCTTGCCGCCCTCAGGCATGGCGTCGCGTCCGTTGATCGCAAGGTTCAAGACCGCCATCTGGAACTGGGTCGCGTCGATAATGATGTTCCAGAGGTCATCGCCGGTCATACATTCGACGGCGATCTTTTCGCCAACCGCGCGCCGCACCATCGGCAGAACCTCCGCCATCAGATGGCCGAAATTGACAAGTTCCGGCTCGAGCGGCTGCTGGCGCGCGAAGGCGAGAAGCTGCCGGATCAGCCGCTCGCCACGCTCGGCCGCGAGGGTCACCATATCGATGCGCTGGAGCGCCTCCGCGTCCGTGCCCACGGCCCGGCGTAAAAGCCTCGCTCCGCCGATGATGACGGTAAGGAGGTTGTTGAAGTCATGTGCTATCCCGCCGGTCATTTGGCCCAGCGCCTCGAGCTTTTGTGTCTGGCGCAGCGCTTCCTCGGTTTTCCGCTGCTCTGTCCTGTCGAGGAAAGTGGTGACGGAGACTCCGCCTTCGCTCGGATTATGAAAAATCTCCAGTGATCTTCCGCCGGGCTCCTTGCGCTCCACGAGCGCCGCCTTGCCCGTTCGCTTGACCTCGGATTCGAGGGCCTCGAATTGTTCGCCGAAACTTTCGATTTCGGACGAATTGTCGGCCGGTAAGGCCGTGCCACGCCGCAACCTCCCTTTCGGCAGCTTGAGCATTAGCCTGAAAGGTTGGTTCCATGCGAGCAGGCGGCGGTCCGCGTCGAATGCTGCTACGCCCTCGCGCACGCTATCGAGCGTCGCTTGCAGGATTCTTTCCGAGGAAGCGGCTCGGCGATAGGCCCGAGCGAGCAAAACTGCGCCGGCGATGAGTGCGCCCGCTGCAATGAGGCTCCCGATCGCGACGGTCAATGTCACGCGCCGATCCAAAATTTCCGCGGTGTTCATCTGAGCTTGCAAGCGCGCATTTGCCGCGTCCAAAATTGCATCGATATCGGCTTCGACGGTCTCCATCGCGGTCCGCCCGGCGTCGGTGTTCACCATGGCCTGAGCCGCGTTGAAGCCTTGTTCGCGCCGCATTGCGATAGTCGCGGCCAATTCGTTCATCTTAGTCGTCAGATCGCCCCGGAGTGTGAGCAGCTGGCTTTGCTGATCGGGCCGGTCGAGGATCGCCCGTTGCAAATCTCCCAGCAATTGCGGAATACGTTCCTTGGCGGTTTCATAAGGCTCGAGGTAGGCGTCCCGGCGCGTGATCAAATAGCCTCGCTGGCCCCGCTCCGCATTCTGGATTGCGTCGGCGAGAGCGCTTGCGGTGCGCACGACAAGAAAAGCGTTTTTCGTGTCTTCGCGTGCCGATCTTGCATCGGGCACGTTGCTGAAAAGCTGGTAAAAAGTGATCGCGGCGAGAAAAGCCAGCGGCACCGCGGCGAAAAGTAGAGCGGGGACGATATCGGCGCGAGGGGTCGAAATCCGTGACATGGACCGCCTGCTCCAAATTATCGCGCTGTATTCCTCCAGCCAATGATTCTAATATCAAGGGCATGATCGGGGTCAAGATCCTCGCCGTTCGTGGCGAAAGAGCGGCCAGGATGCCGATCCGCCCGGGCGCGGAAGGTGGAAGCGGCATGAGCACGATGTTGTCTTGCCCAATGAGCCGCGCCGAGCTCGACCGGGCGGCGCCCTCGAAGATCAGCAAAGCGATGGCGCCGGCGCGTTGGCGTGATTAGGACGCCGCCTCGGGTGCCCAATCCCGGCTTGACTCAAGGCCCGGCAATTTGCCTTGATTGAAGCGCGAATGAGGCCGATGCAAACTGGTCCTGGCAGGAATTCCGGTCCCAGACATCATCGCGTCGCCGTTCGATTCGCGGAGTCTCATGCCGATGTCCCTTGCCTACCCGAACATCGATCCGGTGCTGATCGCTATCGGCCCCTTGCCGATCCGCTGGTATGCCTTGGCCTATATTGCCGGACTCGTGCTCGGCTGGGCCTATGCGCGGGCGTTGACGAAGCAAAAGGCCTTTTGGGGCGGCGCGGCTCCGGTCGATCCATTGGACGTTGACGACCTTCTCATCTATGCGGCGATGGGGGTCATTCTCGGAGGAAGGCTTGGCTATGTGCTCGTCTACAATGCCGGTTTTTACCTCGCGCATCCGGCCGAGATTTTCGCGGTTTGGAAAGGCGGCATGTCTTTCCATGGCGGACTCGCCGGAACCGCTCTCGCGATTTATGTGCTAGCAAAACACAAAAGGATTTCGGTGCTAAGCCTCGCCGATGTCTGCGCCGCCGCGGTTCCGATCGGGCTTTTCCTTGGACGTGTCGCGAATTTCATCAAGCCGGAACTTTGGGGACGTCCCACCGACGTGCCGTGGGCAATGGTTTTCCCCGGTGCCGGGCCGAGCCCGCGCCACCCGAGCCAGCTCTATGAGGCAGGCCTCGAAGGGTTTGCCCTCTTCTTCGTGCTGCATATCGCGGTTCATTTCGGCGCGCTGCGGCGGCCGGGCCTTGTCACCGGGCTTTTTGCTGCCGGCTATGGCATAGCGCGCATTGTCTGCGAATTTTTTCGAGAACCGGACCCGCAGCTCGGCTTTCTCTTCGGCGGCGCGACCATGGGCATGCTCTTGTCGCTGCCTTTGATCGTGGCGGGCCTAATCTTTATCGTCCGCGCTTGCCGGCGGCCGGCGGCGGCATGAATAGGTCCGCATGAACCCGCTCGAAAATCTCATCCGCGAGACGATCGCCGAGAACGGCCCGATGAGCCTCGATACCTACATGACCCTTGCGCTGGCGCATCCGGTGCATGGTTATTACGCCTCCAATATGCCGTTGGGAGAGGGCGGCGATTTCATCACCGCGCCGGAGATCAGCCAGATGTTCGGCGAATTGATTGGCCTGTGGTGTGTCGCGGTTTGGCGCGCCATGGGCGAACCGCGGCCCTTTTTGCTTGTCGAATTGGGGCCGGGGCGAGGCAGCTTGATGGCGGACGCCTTGCGCGCGGCGAAAATCGCGCCAGATTTTGTTGGAGCGCTGGACCTCCATCTCGTCGAGGCGAGCGAGCTCTTGCAGCGATGCCAGCGCGCGGCGCTAAAAGAGTCGCAGGCTGCGGCGAGGTGGCACAAGACTGCGGATGAGCTGCCCAGCGGCCCCGCGATCATCGTCGCCAATGAATTTTTCGATTGCCTTCCGGTGCGCCATTTCGTCCGCGGTAAGGATGGCTGGCACGAAAGGCTCGTCGGACTGGATGACAAGGGGAGGTTGTGCTTTGGCCTTGCGCCGGACGCCGAATCCGGCCGTTCCGCGCCTGGCGAGCCTGGGCAAGTGATCGAGGTGGGTCATTCGGCCGCGGTTTTGATGACGCGACTCGCGGCGCGCATCGCCGCCCAGGGCGGCGCACTTCTTGTTATCGACTATGGCTACGATACGCCCGCGGGCGGCGAAACCCTGCAAGCTGTAAAACAGCATCGCTTCGCCGATCCCTTGCGCGATCCCGGCGAAGCCGATCTTACCGCGCATGTCGATTTTTGCGGGCTTGCCCATGCGGCCCGCGCGGCGGGCGCTAGAGTTCATGGCCCCGTGCCGCAAGGCGAATGGCTGGCCCGTCTTGGCATCCATGAACGCGCCGCGCAGTTGCGGCGCAACGCCGGCGAGCGTCAAAGGGCCGCCATCGATGCTGCGCTCTTGCGCCTCGCGGGCCGGGGCCAAAACTCCGCCGCAACGGACATGGCACGGCTTTTTAAGGCGCTTGCGGCGACGGGGCAGAGCCTTGGCGTGCTGCCCGGTTTCGAGACCGCATCGCCATGACGCAGAAAACCGTAACGCCTCTGCGCGCCAGCATTCTTGACGCGCCGGGCCTGACCCATGGATTTTTCACTCGGGCAGGCGGCGTCTCCACAGGCGTTTACGAGTCGCTTAACGGCGGTACCGGCTCGCAAGACGATCCGCGCTCGGTTGCCGAAAACCGGCGCCGGATGGCGGCGCATCTTGGTGTCGATCCGGCGCATTTCCTTGTGCCTTACCAGATTCATTCGCCAAAGGCGCTGATCGTGTCACAGGCCTTTGCCGAGCGCCCGCGTTGCGATGCGCTCGCGACCGCGACGCCGGGCCTCGGCCTCGGCATCACCGGCGCCGATTGCGGCATGATCCTGTTCGCCGACCAGGAGGCGCGGGTGATCGCGGCCGCGCATGCCGGCTGGAAAGGGGCGCTCAATGGGGTGCTCGAAGCCACGCTTGACGCGATGGAAACGCTTGGCGCGCGCCGGGCGTCAACCGCCGCGGTGCTGGGCCCGGCGATCTCGCGGAATAGTTATGAGGTTGGCGCTGAATTTGCCGATCGATTCATCGCGCAATCTGCGAGTCACGCCTGCTTCTTTGAGGCCTCGCCGCGCGATGGGCACTGCATGTTCGATCTGCCGGGGTTTATCGCGATGCGGCTGCGGCTTGCGGGCGTCGGCTTATTCGAGGATTTGGCCCGCGACACCTATGCCGAGCCGGAGTCATTTTATTCCTACCGCCGCTCGGTGCATAAAAACGAACCCGATTACGGCCGCCAGATCGCGGCGATTGCGCTTCTCTGATTAAAGCTCAGGCGGCAGCTTTCTCGACGATTCGCTCCGCCATCCCCTTGGGCTCTGCCGGTGCACCGGTCCATTCGGAATGGGCAGGGATTTGCTCGCCCTTCATCACCAGGGTCAAGGGTCCGAGCCGCGCAAAATCGGCAACGCGGGTGTCGTAAAGCACGGTCGAACCCGCGCCGACGGTGACCCCATGGCCGACGAACACCCTGCCGACCTTCATGACACGGTCCTCGTAGAGGTGCGTTTGCAGGGCGCACCAAGTGTTGAGGGAGGTATAATCGCCGACGGTCACACAATCGAATTCGGTAATGTCGGTAATATCCATGAAAACCCCTTGTCCGAATTTCGTGCCGAAAAGGCGCATGAGCCAAGGCAAAAACGGAGTCCCGCGCAAATGATCAACCAAAACCCTGCCGGCTAGGCCCCAATAGATGACAGCGACCGCTTCCGTCCGCATCGCCCACCAAGACCACATCGGTTTCATCATTGGTTCGTAGCGCCCCATCGTGATCCATTTTATGACAATGACCACGAGCGTCAGGGCCAAGGAAATGATCACCGAAGCAGGGACAAACTCGCAAACCACTTCGAAATATTTACCTTCGAGCAGTCTGGCGCTGAACCATTCCACGGCCCAGGTTCCAAACGTGATGAACAGCATGGTCGGCAGCGAAATTGTAACGGCTTCGAAGCAGGCGCGGGCGAATTTCTTCCAGCGCGGCGGCTCATAGGTCCAGTTCGCGCCGCCGCCGCCGAATGTTTGGCGGACCGGCAGTTTAATTGGCGGCGAACCGAACCACGTATCGCCCTCGTGCATCAAATGGTTTGCGGGCGGCTTCGACTTAATACCAATCAGCGCATTGGCCGGAATGTCGGAGCCGGCGGGAACGACGGCGCTGTTTCCAATAAAGACGCGCGGACCCGTTCTGACGCGATGCAAGTGCATCCAGCCATTGCGGATTTCCTCATCGCCGAGCACGACCTCGTCGGCAATGAAACATTTCTCGCCGATCTCGACGAGGTCGTACCAGCCAGCCAGATTGGCCGAAATTTCCGCATCCTTGCCGATCTTGGCGCCCATTAGCCGGTACCAAGCACGCATGTAAACTGTTGCGAACAAGGACGACAGCGTTTCAAGGGTAACCTCGGCTGCAAGCGCCACCATCCATTTGCGGAAATAGAACCAGGAATGGACCGAATGAATCCCTTCCCGCACACGTGGCAGGATGATCCAGCGGCAAGCGGCGATGAAGCAGACCGTGACAAGGACCATGACGAAGGCGGTCGGCCAGGCCATCACCGGTATCGAGAGCATATAGGACGTGCGATCGAAGTCGGCGGTGCCGAGCACATCGTCGAGCCGCTCGAACACCCAAAAAGCCGGGACGATCGGCAGCAAGCCGAGAGGCGGTATCGCCAGAAGGCAGATCACATACATGAAGGCCATGGTGCCGCGGCGCAATCGCGAAGCGGCGGGGGGGCGGCGTAGCGCGGCGCGGTCCACCATGCGCACTTTCCGGCCCGGCGACCCGTCCCAAACTTCCCACGCACCGGCGCGGCCGCCAGCGCCGATCGCGGTCAGATCGCCGAGTTCGGCTCCTTCCCCAACGATGACATTTTCCTCGATGACACAAGACGACCCGATATAGGCATTGGCGCCGATTTCGATCGTTCCAATGACGAGTTCATTTCCTTCGACCCGCGCATTGGCGAAGTTGGCGCCCGATCCAATGCTCGTACCGGCGCCGATCGATATGAGGTCGGCAGCCCCCGGCTCGATCTCGCCAATGAGCGCGTCCTTGCCGATTTTCGCCCCAAGCGCGGAGAGGTATAGCCGCATGATGGGGGTTCCCTGGAACCATTTGATATGGACCAGCCCAAGAAAACGCTTCACCAGCCACCAGCGGAAAAAATAAACTCCCCACAGAGGATAGCGCCCAGGCTTGGTCTTGCCGATCACCAGCCATTTTGCGCCAATAACGATCGCCACAGTGGCGATATTGATGCACATATATACGCCGACAAGCGAGATCATTTCTTCGAAAAAGCCCGCCTCCGCGCCGGTTAGCAGCATGTAGCTTACAAACACGCCGAGCCATTGCACGGTCACGAGCGCGAGGATGAAGGGAAGCGCCACCGCCTGCGCACAGCCGCACAGGAAGCGGCGCAACAACGGCGGCGGCGTGAAAGAAAGGTCCTCGGGGGCAGCGCCATGCGCCGATTTGCCGTCGAGAAGTTCGGCGATCGCGCGAAGCGATCGCGCGGCGTAGACATCTTGCAAGGTGATCCGCGCCAAGGCGGGGGTTTCACGCACTACCGAGATGAAGCGCGCCGCGAGAAGCGAATGGCCACCGAGATCGGTGAAAAAATCGGCGTCGAACGGTATGGCCTGCGGCGGCATCACGCGCTTGGCGGCGGCGAGAAGTTTTGCCTCGGTCCCGGTGCGCGGCTCTTCCTGCACCTCGACCAAATCGGCCGGGCTAAGTGCAATCTGCTTCAGACCCTTGCGATCGATCTTGCCGGAGGCGAGTTGCGGCAGGTTTTGGACGAACTCGAACCGTTCCGGAACCATGTAGGCAGGCAGGCTTTGCCGCAGTTCGTCGCGCAAGACTCTTCTGTCGATTTCGGCGTCCAAGGAGGGAACGACGAACGCCACGAGCTGTTCAATATCATGATCGTTGCGCAACACGGCGGCGGCGTGGGCAACGCCAGGAAGACGGACGAGCTTTGCTTCGATTTCGCCCAATTCGACGCGAAAGCCGCGAACCTTGACCTGATCGTCGATCCGGCCATGAAACACGATCTCGCCGTTCGCGGCGACCTCCACCGCGTCGCCGGACCTGTACAAAACCGGATCGGACACGTCACCCACAGTAGGATTGGTCAAGAAAGGATTAGCAATGAATTTCTCACGGGTCAGCCGGTCGCGGCGCAAATAGCCTTTGGCGACACCAGGTCCGCCGATGAGAAGTTCGCCTTCGATGCCAGGCGGAAGAAGCTCGAGATGCTCGCCTGTCACATAGCAAGTGTAATTCGGAATCGGCCGGCCGATCGTGACCGGCGTGCCCGGCCGCACTTCCGCAACCGTCGCGACGACCGTCGTCTCGGTCGGGCCATAGGAATTGAAGATCTTGCGCGAAGGCCTGCACCAGCGATTGGCAATCGCCGGCGGGCAGGCTTCGCCGCCAAGAATGATCAACCGCAAGCTTGCGATATCGCGGGGCAGAAGGGCCAAGAGGGTTGGCACCGTGTCGAGCACCGTCACCCGATTTGCTTCCATAAGACCGGGAAGCTTGTCGGCCTCGCCGATCATCTCGGCGGTCGCCACGAATAGGCCGGCGCCGACAAGGTAGGGAAGCCAGATTTCCTCCATTGAAAGATCGAAGGCGACGGAGGCGCCCTGGAATACAACGTCGCTCGCCTCGACCCCATAGACTTCGTTGGCGGCGCGCAAATAATGGCAAATATTGCGCCCTGATATCACAATGCCCTTTGGTGTTCCCGTGGAACCTGACGTGTAAATGAGATAGGCGGGGTCCTCGGGGCGCGCACCAAGCGCGCGGGCGTCGACTTTTCCTCGGTCCGGAGCTTCCAGGGACTCGGCCAAAAGGCCTTCATAAGTCCACGCCGGGCAGGATACCGCAAGCTTCGCGGCGAAAGCGGCAGTGGTCAGGAGGCCCTTGGCGTCGGCATCCCTGAGACAAACTGCGATACGCTCACCGGGGGCGTCCGCGTCGAATGGAAGCCAGGCGGCGCCGGTCTTCGCGATCGCGATTTGCGCGATCAGAAGTTCGTGGCCCCGCGGCATAAAGAGGCCAACGATGCGGCCCGGGTGAACCCCCTTGCTCAGAAGGGCGTGGGCGAGGGCCTCCGCTTTCGCGTCGACCTCGGCATAGGTAAGTTTGCCCTCCACCGTGATCATGGCAACGGCGGAAGGACGGCTGACCACGGTTGCGGCAAAAATCTCGCACAGCAATTCGTTGCGGATCAAATCCGGCCGCGCAGGCCCGCGCAAAACCGCGCCGGAGGCAAACGCCAAGCGATCGTCATCGTCTTGGGAAACGGGTGCGGTTGCCAAACTATGCAGCATAATTTATCCAGTTCGAACCAAGGCCCCCCGGCTGAAGCGCCATTGCCGGATAATGTGACCGGGCCAGGGCGGCATTGGTAGCCGCCGCGTATCTACAACAAATCAGTCCCTTTTTTGCCCAACCACATTTTGCGAGGGTTTGCCTCGCCGATTGAAACTTTCGCCCTCCGCGCCGCGGCACCTTGCGCGCCAGGCCCAGCGTTACTCCACTGTGGTTATGGCCTATGTTTATCTTATGGCTGTCCGGCTGAATGAGCGGTGAACGACCTAATCCTTGCCCACAACCGCGATATCCGGCGCGGCGGGATTTTTCATGCCGACGACGTGGTAGCCGGCATCCACATGCAGAATTTCGCCGGTGATGCCCCGCGCCATCGGCGAAAGTAGAAAGGCGGCGCTCTCGCCGACCTCCTCGATCGTCACCGTGCGCCGCAGCGGGGAGTTGTATTCGTTCCATTTAAGAATATAGCGGAAATCGCCAATGCCGGAGGATGCCAATGTCTTGATTGGCCCGGCCGAGATCGCGTTGACCCTGATGTTTTGTTGGCCGAGATCGGCGGCGAGATAGCGCACGCTCGACTCAAGCGCGGCCTTGGCAAGACCCATGACGTTATAATGCGGCATCCATTTTTCAGCCCCGTAATAGGTAAGGGTTAACATCGCCCCGCCATTACGCATCAGCTTCTCGGCGCGCTGGGCCACCGCAGTGAAGGAGTAACAAGAAACCACCAAGGAATTTACAAAGTTCTCGCAAGTCGTGTCGATATACCGGCCCGTCAACTGATCCTTGTCGGAAAAAGCAACGCAGTGCACGACGAAGTCGAGATTTCCCCAAATGCGCTCGATTTCCTTAAATACCGCGTTCAAGGCCGCCGTATCAGTGACGTCGCAATCGCCCACAATTTTGGCGCCGAGTTCCTGGGCCAGTGGCCGGACTCTTTTTTCAAGCGATTCGCCTTGGTAAGTGAAGGCGAGTTCGGCGCCCGCGTCACCGGCGGCCTTGGCGATCCCCCAGGCAATCGACCGGCTGTTGGCGACCCCAAGGACCAAGCCGCGTTTTCCGGCCAGAATTCCCGTGGCGTGCAGTTCAGGCGTTAACATTTCCGCTTGCGTCATGCTTGATCCGGACAGTGAACTAAGGAAGCCGCGTTTTGGAACGGGCGTGGCGTCCGCTGCGTTTAAGCGCTGCGGGGGTTAAGCGCAAGACCGCCCGCCGGGAGACGTCCGCGCGGCCATTTGCTTTGCCGATGGTCATGGCGCCGCGGAGGCGGTACTATCGATTATCGGGGCGGAGCCGCCCACGGCCGGTAAACAGCGCACAAGGGAGCGCGAAGGTGGCCTTGCGGGACGATTTGACTTTGTGCGCGCCGCGGCTTTGCCGGTATGCGCGCGCGCTCGTTACCGGTCAGCCGGGGTCTAGCGAACTCGCCGACGAACTTGTCCATGCGGTTTTGCAGCGAACGTGGGAAGCCGGACCCGCTTTGCGGTTGACCGGACGCGATCTTCCTCTCCACCTCTATTCGCTGTTCACGGAATGGCACCGCGAAAAATTGGCGGCCGAAGGGATGGTTGGCAGGGCTCATATCGAGAAGGAAAATTTCTCCGCGGGCGGGCCGCGCGCCGCTGGGAACCTGCCGGTCGCTCCTTCGCCTCGCGACAAATTCGCGGCTACCCTGCTGGCCCTCGCGCTCGAAGAGAGGGAGGCTTTGCTGCTTGTCGTGCTTGAAGGGTTCAGTTATGCGCATGCGGCGCGAATCCTGAATATTTCGCGAACTGCTCTCGTCTTGCGTTTGGCAAGCGCGCGCGCCAAGCTGAGCGAAATTCTAGCGCAAGAAATGCCATCGCGTCCGGCCAAGACCCGCCCCCCCTATCTGCGCGTGGTCAAATGAGAGCATCATGCGCGCAGGCGTCCCCCCTGTAAGCGAAGAGGAATTGCACGGCTTTGCCGATGGCGACTTGGATCGCGGACGCCGCGAGGCCGTTGAGGCTTTTCTTGCCGCTTCGCCGGGGGATGCGGCGCGAGTCGAAACATGGCGGCGGCAAAATGAGGCCATCCGTGCTGCTTTCGCGCCGGTCGAGACTGGCGCTTGGGCCCTGCCGCTTGGTGCCGGTGCCGGAGGAGCAGAAACGGGGCACGCCACCGGAGGACAGGCCGAAGCGAATGGCTCCGTTGCGTGGCGCGCGCGCTGGTTCACGCGGCTGGTCGGGCTTTCCTTCGCGAGCGGAGCGCTGCTGGCGGTCAGCGCCGCCTATCTTGCCGGTTTTGTGAATGCGCCGGAACCTTCGCCGTCGCCCGAGGGTCCCGCGCCGGGTGGGATGAGCGATATTTTCGTCACCCGGGCAATGTCGGCGCTCCGGGCATTTGAGCCGCCACCCAGCGCGGTGCGTAGTTTGTCAAGCCGAGAAGGGCTGGAGCAAGGTATCGCGGCTCCGATATTGCCGAATCTCCCGATGGAAGGCCTAAAGCTTGCCGGCGTTCGCGCCATGCCCGGCGAACAGGGTCAAATGTCGTGCCTGGTTTACGCGACACCTGACGCGGCGAATATCGCGTTCTGCGTGGAAAAAGCCAGTGATCCGGGCGAGACTGTCCCACACGTGTCCGGTAATTTTCCCTCGGCTGCGATCCATTGGCATCAAAGGGGCGCCAATTATGCCCTCGTTGGTGCTTTGCCGGAGACCGGACTTCGCAATTTGGCTGATGCGGTGCACGCCCAAGTCGAGGCCTTCGACGGACGGTAGAAAAGGCAATTGAAATTTTGATCGGTTCCGAAACTCAAAATCGTCGTCTACCGATCGGAACGAGTCATCGGCGTTGGAAGCGACTTTCGGGTGGCTACTTTATTACAATGAGATAGCCTAAACACGTCGGACGTTGGGCCGAACCTACCATGGCTCCCCCTCCCGATGCACTTTCTGGTGCAGCTCGTATTGAGATGGCGTCCATCAAGTCAAATCAGCCCGGCGGCGATGTTGATCGTGAGCGCCAGCACCGCGCTGTTAAAAAAGAACGCGAGGACGCAATGAACGAGCGCCACCCGCCGCATCGCCGGCGAAGAAATGCTGACATCGGCGGTCTGACACGCGACGCCGATCACGTAGGAAAAATACAAAAAGTCAAAATAGCCAGGGTTTTCGGTGCCAGGAAAAACCAAGCCGCCCCGCACTGCCGCTGGTCTGCCGGGTTCGGCAAAATATTCATCGAAATATTCATGCGCGTAATGGAGGGCGTAGGTCAGATGGATGAAGAACCAGGCGCTGACGATCGTCGCCGCCGCGAGCGCCATGTGCAGGCCCTTGATCGTCCCCGATAAATCCTTGACGGCGGCGAGATGGGCGATAATCGCCGCGATCGCCGCGATCGCGGCCAGGCTGGTGAGAACAAGAATGAAAACTTTTCCCTCGTCGGTGGTCCGCGCCCGCTGCCGGATCGATTGCGTAGTCGCTCGGGCGATCATTATGCCGGCGGCAATGAAATAAAGCCAGGTTCCCACGTTCCAGGCAATCAAGAGCCTTGTTGCCAGGCGAATTGAATCCGGCAAAAGTACTCCCGCGAGGAGGCCGGCCGCCGTGCCTGCGAAGAGACGCGGATGGCCCCGCACGATGCGCAGGGGAAGCCTAAACCGGAAGCCGCGCCGCCACCCTGGCGAATTTTGGCCGTAGCGCGGCATCAATGGTTCCGCATGGCGACGAAACGGGCCGCCTCTTTTAAAACCGCCCCATTGCTGCCTTGCGGAAACGAATCGAGCGCGCCGATCGCCGCCGCCACGAGGCTGTCGCGCCGTTCCCGCGCCGCATCGACGCCGAGCGCGGCGACGAGCGTTGCCTTGTTGCGGCTTGCGTCCTTGCCCGCGCGCTTGCCGAGCGCCGACGCGTCGGCTTCGACATCGAGAATATCGTCGGCTACCTGAAACGCCGCGCCAAGCGCACGGCCATAGCGAGAGAGCGCGCCCCGTGCCTCGGCATCGGCTCGCCCAAGAATCGCGCCTGCTTCGACCGCATAATGCAGCAATGCGCCGGTTTTCATCGCTTGAAGGTTTACCACCGCTTCTGGCATGTGCGGTTCCAATGCCTGCTCGGCTTCGAGATCGAGCACCTGCCCGCCGATCATGTTTCCTAAACCGGCCGCGCGCGCCAGAGCAAGTATGAGTTCCACGCGAACCCCAGGGTCCTCGTGGGTCGCGGGGTCCGCGGTCACATCGAACGCATAGGTGAGAAGCCCGTCGCCGACAAGGATCGCGGTCGCTTCGTCGAAAGCCTTATGCGTGGCCGGCCGCCCGCGCCGCAGATCGTCGTTATCGAGGGCCGGAAGATCGTCGTGGACGAGTGAGTAGCAATGGATCATTTCAACCGCCGCGGCGGCACGCAACACGCCTTCGCCTTCGACGCCGAGAAGGCGCGCGGTCTCGATCGTGAGAAAAGGCCGGAACCTCTTGCCGCCGTCAAGACTTGCGTAGCGCATGGCTTCGAGAAATCGCGCCGGCCGGACCGTCTCGCCCGGCAGGATGGCTGGGCCCAGCAGGGAATCGAGCATCCGCTCCGTGGCGGCGGCGTTTGCCGCCAGTCTAGCTTCGAAGTCGGGTGTCCGCGCGCCGGTCATTGTGTTGCCGTCCTTTGGCCAATAAAGCCGAGGTTTTGCTTGCCCGATTGGGCGCGACCGGTCAAGGCTCGGCCATGGTTTCCAGCTATCGGCGCACTGGTTTGATCGGCTCGATTGGGCGGATTGTCGTTGGCGCTAGCTTGGCGCTGGCGCTCGGTTTGGCCGCGTTGATTTTCGTCTACCGGTTCGTGCCGCCCGTTTCGACGCTGATGCTTGCACGTTGGCTCGAGGGTGAGACGGTCGAGCGTCACTATGTTCCGCTCGAACGCATTTCGGGCTTTCTCCGCGCTGCGGTCATCGTCTCGGAAGACGCGCATTTTTGCGAGCATAATGGCGTGGATTGGGGCGCGCTGCGCGAAGTCCTCGACCGGCCGGGCGCAAACGGCCCCACGCGGGGCGCTTCCACAATCCCGATGCAGACGGCAAAAAACTTGTTTCTTTGGCCATCGCGATCCTACCTCCGCAAGGCAATCGAAATTCCCTTGGCGCTTTTGATCGACCTCGCCTGGTCGAAACGGCGCATTTTGGAGGTCTATCTCAACCTAGCCGAATGGGGGCCAGGAATTTTTGGCGCCGAGGCGGCGGCAAGGCATTATTTCCACAAGAGCGCGGATCGGCTCGACGCCAGGGAGGCCGCATTGCTCGCAACAGCGCTACCAAACCCCGGGCATCGCAATGCCGCAAAACCGTCCCAGCGCCATGCCGGGCTAGCCACGCGCATTGTGGCGCGCGCGCTAACGGCTGGTTCGCTCGTCGCATGCGTTGAATAATGGGCGCAATGATCCCTCCCGCATTAGGTTCCGCACCGCGGCATCCGCCCCTCATTTTTGAATGGTCAACCACGGGATTTCCTTGTAAGAGGCACGTAAATCCACGCGCGCGCCGCGATTCCCCGCACGAACCAACAATGAGACAGCGACATGGCCGTTCCGAAACGCAAAACCTCTCCGATGAAGCGCGGGTTCCGCCGTTCCGCCGATGCGCTCAAGGCGCCTACTTATGTGGAAGATAAGGATTCCGGCGAATTGCGGCGTCCGCATCATGTCGATCTCAAGACCGGCATGTACCGCGGCCGCCAGGTATTCACCCAAAAGGCCAAGGAAGAGTAGACGGCGCAGGGCATGCGCCTAGCTACTCCTCCCCCTAACGCGTCGTCCACCCGATTGAGGCGGTTGGCAAGCCGCTATGGCTCACCTCGGTCATCACAAATGGCAAGAGCTCAAGTCATAATCAGGAATGTCACGGAGCCCGCCGCGAGAATGATAAAGCGTAAGCACCATTGCGTATTTCGATCATCGGATCGTCTGAGGGTTCGATACCTGCGGTGAGCTGACCGGGCAAAAACAAAAGCTTCTTTTGTGCCTCGAGGCTATCGGCTACAGGCTTGTCGATCGTTAACATCCCGAGTTCGACGACCTCGTTACTGTCGGGCCATGGCTGCGAAGGATCGTTCGTCATATCGCCGGGGGAGGCAAGCTGAACCTTCAGGCGAAAGTTCACCGGGCCTTGGGCGAGACGTGCCGCCAGCTCATCGATCAGAAAATTCGGCGGCTTCTTGGCCGCTTCCGCTGGGTCCAGGTGCACCAGTTTCTCTGGCACCATAATATAACGCACGGCGCGTCGCTCGCCTTTATCGTTGACGAAGACAAACGCATTGATGCCGTAATATTCTTCGTCCGCGAAACTCCCGGGTGTTTGCACCGTGGCTTGGGCACGTGGCACTGATGGATGGGCCGCGACGAATTGCTCCAGCCTTGTCGGTTTGGGCGCATCTGGCGGGCTCGCGGCTACGGCGAGTAACAAGTCGCGGAAATCCGCGCTGTTGGAAACCGGAAAGAATTTGAGGGAGTTGAGGACCATGTCGGTCTCACTTCCGTCCGGCAGATAAAACTTGATCGCCATGCCATGCGGGTTCGCGAGATTGGAGCCATCGGGAACATTCGGAATGCCCGTAGCGTCTGAGAAACGTACCGTCACGGGGACCGTGCCGCCGGCAAACAGCACCGCTTTGCTCAAACCGGCCGCTTGCGGCGCGGCCTTGAAGCTTCCCGTGACAACTACTCCTTTGGCATGATTAGCGCGCAAACCGGGGTGTGCGCCATAAAGCTTGTTCATCGCGTCGACGAGTTGCGTCTCAACATTCGTGTCTTGAGCCGCGAGTGGCCCACCGGCCGCGACCAACATGAACACAATGAATCCCGTGCGAAGTTTTATCGCGGTCATTGGGGCGTCCTTTCCGGGGCGACTACCACTTCTGAACAATTCGACTACGCACAGTCAATGAACTTTCGTGCTAAGCCGCTTTCTGCAGCTGCTTCGACACCTGCTCTCTCAGTGCGCGCAAATCCTTGGAAAAAACCCTAATCCCCTCGGCGAGCTTCTCGGTCGCCATGGCATCCTCGTTCAACAGGAAGCGGAAGGACTTTTCATCGAGCGAGAACTTGGCTGACTTGTGCGCCTCGGCCTCTGAAGGGTCCAGCCGGCGCGGCAAATCGCCCATGTCGCGCGAGAGTTCTTCGAGCAATTGCGGCGAAATGGTCAGCCGGTCGCAGCCGGCCAAAGCTTCGATTTCGCCTATGTTGCGGAATGACGCGCCCATGACGACGGTCTTAATCCCGTGCGCCTTGTAGTAATTGTAAATTTGCCGCACGGAGCGTACACCGGGATCGGTATCCGACGTGTAATTCTTGCCTTCGGCCTTACGGTACCAGTCTAGAATACGTCCGACGAAAGGCGAGATGAGAAATACTCCCGCATCGGCGCAAGCGGCGGCCTGGATCAGCGAGAATGCCAAAGTCATGTTGCAGTCGATCCCCTCGCCTTGAAGAATTTCGGCCGCGCGGATGCCCTCCCAGGTCGCGGCGACCTTGATCAGGATGCGCTCGCGGCCTAACCCCAGCTTTCCGTATTCGGCGATGATCGCGCGTGCCTTGGCCACGGTTCCCTCGGTATCGAAGGAGAGATCCGCGTCGACTTCCGTCGATATGCGGCCAGGCACGATCTTGGCCAATTCCAGCCCGAAATTTAAAGCGAGCCGGTCGGTGATCTCGCTTGACACCCGGTTGCGTTCACGGCCCCAACGAACGGTTTCCTCCAAAATATGCGCATAATTTTGCATATGCGCCGCTTTCAGGATGAGAGTCGGATTGGTGGTCGCATCGACGGCCCCGAAGCGGCGGATGGCATCCACGTCGCCGGTATCGGCGACTACCGTGGTCATGGCTTTCAACTGATCGAGTTTTGAGGGCATTGATCTTGACTGTTCGATGAAAGGTAACGGATGGGAGGGTCGATGATTAACGCACGAGAGGGGGGATCGTTGCCCCGCATTGCCGAGTGCACTGGTTCCGCCAAACCGGACTGGGCGTTAGGCTGTATTCCTCTGGCCAAGAGGAATTCGAGTGGACGTGAGGAGATCATTTACGGGTAAGTTCAAGGCGCGTGCGGCCCCCTGACGAGTTGTCGGCGAAAAGATGGTCCAGGTGATCGCCAAATGCAAGCGCGTCGAATCGAT
>DATBQJ010000269.1:0-10469 GCA_036560885.1 Methylocella sp. | reverse complement strand
CGACGCCGCTACTGTGGGCCGGTTGGCTTGCGCGTATGGCACGCGAGCGGCGTTGATTCTCGGCAAAGCGCGTCGTGCTGACGATCTCGGTATCGATTTTGGCGCGGGACTCTTTCAAGCCGAGATCGATTATCTCATCGGTCAGGAATTCGCTCTGACCGCGGAGGATATTTTGCGGCGGAGGTCGAAACTGGTCCTGCATCTTTCGCCGGCCAAACGCGCGCGCGTGAGCGCTTATGTTGACGCGCGCGTGAATGATAAAATTGGAACAGCGTACAACTCCATGCGTTCGCCATAGACATCGTGGGCGACTAGGAACTAGCCAGGAAGGCCATCTGGTTGTCACCAATCTGTCATCGCCGTGTCAAGTAGCATTGTTAGCGCTCTCGTGCATCGTTGCATAATCAAAACACGAGAGGAAATCCGATGTCGCGAGAACTTTCGGTGTCACAAAAGCTGCTGTCATGCGTCGCTCCCGGCGCATTGGCGCTGGGGCTTGCGGCCGCTCACCCCGCCCCTGCGACGGCTGGCGGTGATAGCCACGTCAAACATGTTTTGCTGATCAGCATCGACGGCATGCATTCGGTGGACTTCATCAATTGTGCAAACGGAATTAGCGGGGCAAACGGAGGCAAGCCTTATTGCCCGAATCTCGCTGGACTCAAAGCGACCGGTATCAACTATCTCGATACATCCACATCAAAACCATCCGATTCGTTCCCCGGACTCATGGCAATCGTGAGCGGCGGATCGCCGCGCAGCGTGGGAGCATTCTACGACGTGGCTTACGACCGGTCGCTCGATCCGCCGACGATTGCGACGGGGAATGGCGTAGCGGGGGGCGCATGCCAAACCGGGACGGCGGCGACAGGTACAACCACTGAGTTTGACGAAGGGATCGATATCGATCAGACACTTCTCAACGGGGGTGCCCCCAGCGGAGACGGCGGCATCGCATCGATCGATCCCAAGAAACTGGAGCGAGATCCAGCCAAGGGTTGCGCGCCGGTTTATCCGTGGAACTTTGTGCGGACTAATACGATTTTCGGCGTGATTCACAAGGCTGGCGGATACACTGCTTGGTCTGACAAGCATCCCTCCTACTCGTCAGTCTCGGGCCCGGGCAATGGCGGTAATCTCGATGACTATTACTCACCGGAGATCAACTCGATTCCGGTGGCGTTGCCGCAAATCACGGCCTGCAATCCTCTTCCGGATCAGACCGCGGTATCGCCGACCAATGCGTGGACAGATAGCTTTCAGAATATTCAGTGCTACGATATGTTAAAGGTCAACGCGATCGTCAATCAGGCCAACGGCAAGACGCATAATGGGATGGCGCCGGCTCCTGTGCCGACCATCTTCGGAATGAATTTCCAGGCGGTGAGCGTCGGCGAGAAGCTGATCGAAAAGAAGCTGAGCCTAACAGGCGGTTACCTGGACTCCATAGGCACGCCCTCGCCTTCCTTGCTCAGCGAAATCCAATTCGTTGACGCTTCGATTGGCAAAATTATTTCCGCATTAAAGACGGCGGGCGTTTATAGTTCCACGCTCATCGTCATCACCGCCAAACACGGCCAGAGTCCCGTAGACTCCTCCCGCTACACGGGTATTACGTCGGCAGGGCCGGTAACGACATCGCCCGCGACCATCCTGGACAACAGCCACTGCCTTCCCCTGTCCGAATCGCCGTCTAATCCCACTGGGATCGGGCCGACCGAAGATGACGTCTCTCTGATCTGGCTAAACAACAGCTGCACGACGGGTATGGCGGTGGCCTCGCTAGAATCGCAATCTCCAGCCTCGACGAATATTGCCGGCATTGGGGAGATTTTCTCGGGCCCGGCGCTCACCCAGCTCTTCAACGCCCCGGGCTTGCCACCGAATGGCGACCCGCGCACGCCAGATATCTTGGTCACACCGAATATCGGGGTTACCTACTCTGGTAGCACTAAAAAGCTGGCCGAACATGGTGGCTTTTCACATGACGACACCAACGTAATGATGTTACTGTCACATCCGAGCCTTTCTGCCAAAACGGTGACCACCCCGGTCGAAACGATGCAGGTCGCTCCGACCATCTTGAAGGCGTTGGGGCTTGACCCGAATGCGTTGCAGTCGGTTATCCTGGAAGGCACCGAAGTGCTTCCCGGCGTATTTTAGCACTGGCGGTAACTTGAGGCTGTTGCTCCAAGGGCCCCGATAATTGCCCCAATCCCGGATTTGGAAGACCGCCGCAAAGGCGGTCTTTCCTTTTTGAGCCATTAAAGGCAAGTAGGGCCGTTTTGGTTCAATGCTGTTGTTAAAGTCGGAAATTGGGTTGCCTCAAGATTTCGGATCAAATTTCATTCTAAGCAAAAATTAGTGATCAATGCTGCCGTAGCGTGGCTACGGTTGTCGCCTGCTACTTGAACGCCAATTTCTGCATCCCCCATCTTTCTTCTATGCTCACGCGCAACGCCGTGCAAATTTTGCGTGTCGCCGGAACAGAGTTTTTCAACGGCGTCGGCCAAAAGCAACCGCCGGGCCCGCGACGCCCAAATCCCCTGCGCAAGTCCAACCGCCGAAGCTGCGATGCCACGCATCCCGGATGTATGAGGTCTTGAATACTCAGCTTCCGCAATCGTACCAGCAGCGTCGCGAATACGGAGGCGAAGGCGCAGCTGCCCGCCGACAAGCCGGCTCATGTTTGAAAGACAGAGACCGCTGGAGGGAAGGTAGCCGTATCGCTAATCGCGGCCCTTGAGGTAAGATCATCGAAATGCGGGATAGCCAGAGGCTCCGCCTTTCGTCAATCCGGCAACCGCCAGGACGCTGCCGCATGGCTCATCTTCTTGCGATCGATCAGGGAACGACCTCAACAAGGAGCCTCCTCTTCGACTCATCGGGAAAGCTGCTCGCCCGCGCCCAACGCGAGTTTGCGCAAACTTATCCGCAACCGGGTTGGGTCGAGCACGATCCGCGGACGATTTGGCGGGACGTTCTCCAGACCGCGCGGGAGGTGCTTGCAAAATCAAATGCGCCGGTTGCCGCGATGGGCATCGCGAACCAGCGGGAAACCACGGTCGTCTGGGCGCGCGAGGACGGAACACCTATCTACCCCGCCATCGTCTGGCAGGACCGGCGCACCGCTGCGGAATGCGAGCGGCTGCGGCAGGAAGGAGCAGAGGCGCAGGTTCGTGCCCGCACGGGCTTGCTTCTCGATCCGTATTTTTCAGCCACCAAACTTGCCTGGATTCTCGATCACGTGGCGGGCGCGAGGGCGCGCGCCGAACGCGGCGAACTCGCCTTTGGCACCATCGATACTTTCTTGCTCTGGCACCTGACCGGCGGCACGGTGCATGCGACCGACGCCACCAACGCCTCGCGAACCCTGCTGTTCGACATCCACCGCCAATGCTGGGACAGTGATCTTTTGAGATTGTTCGATGTTCCCGAGGCGCTCCTCCCAGAGGTTCATGACAACAGTTTTCATTATGGGGTTACGGCCGGGGGCTTGTTCGACGAGGCAATTCCGGTCGCCGGCATGGCGGGCGACCAGCACGCGGCGTTGATCGGCCAGGCCTGCCTTGACGCTGGAATGGCGAAGGCAACCTATGGCACCGGTTGTTTTTTCTTGCTCAACACCGGCCAACAGGCATTGTCCCCGGCGCAAGGGACGCTTACGGCCATGGCGTATCGCCTGGATGGCCAGCCTACCTACGCCGTAGAAGGATCGATTTTTGCCGCCGGAGCCACGCTCAAATGGCTGCGCGACCGGCTTGGGTTCTTTCAGGATGTGTCGCAAACCGGCGCCATGGCAGCGAACACGGGCGGCAACGAGGGAGTCTATTTGGTGCCCGCTTTCGCCGGTCTCGGCGCGCCGCATTGGGACCCTGACGCGAGGGGAGTGATATGCGGCCTCACATTGGACTCTGGGCCCGCGCATTTCGTCCGCGCGGCGTTGGAATCGGCCGCCTACCAAACTTTCGACCTGATGCAGGCGATCATGGGCGGCGGAGCACCCCGCACGCTGCGCGTTGATGGCGGGATGGCAGGCAACGACTGGTTCTGTCAGTTTCTGGCGGACATTCTTGCAGCGCCGGTCGAGCGGCCGGCCATGCTCGAGGCGACCGCGCAGGGCGCAGCTTATCTCGCCGGGCTCACAATAGGCGTGTTTCCCGATATCGCCGCCATTTCCACCGCCTGGGTGCGCGGCGCAAGGTTTGAACCGTGCATGGCGGAAGCCGAGCGGGAGCGCTTGATCGCGGAATGGCGGGATGCGGTCCAGCGCACGCTTACGCGGGATCGCGCACGATAGATCGAATTGATATGCTGGTTGGATCGAATAAAACTTTGGTGCGTTTCCTCCCGGCGGGTGAAGGCCACCGCCATGCAAAAGGATCGGTTGCATGCGTTCCAAAACATCGATGCGGGGAACCGAGACGCTCTCGCGCCGCGGGTGTCTGACGCGCGCCGCAGCCGCCGCGCTGGGCTATACGCTTGCTGCGGGTCCAGTGCGCGCCGCGGCAATCAAAACCGGCACGGACGGTCTTTCCGCCGGCACGGCAAAGGTGAACGTGCCGGGGGGCGAAATGCCGGTCTATTCCGCGAATCCCGCGGGCGCGCAAAAGCCGCCGGTGATCCTCGTTGCGATGGAGGTCTTCGGCCTGCACGAGCACATCAAGGATGTAACACGCCGCCTTGGCAAGCTCGGCGCATTCGCAATCGCGCCCGATTACTATTTCCGGCTTGGCGACATGACCAAGATCGCTGACGCCTCGGAGCTGATAGCATTGGTCAATAGCAAGCCCGATCATGAGCTTTTTTCCGATCTCGATGCGACGGTCGATTGGGCCAAGTCGCAGGGAGGCGATACGGATCGGCTCGGCATCATTGGCTTTTGCCGGGGCGGCCGCACGGTTTGGCTTTATGCGACGCATAGCCCCATTCTCAAGGCGGGTGTCGCCTTTTACGGAAGCCTGATGGATCCCCCGAGCGCGGCCATGCCGAAGAACGCCTTTGACCTCGCAACCGAGATCAAGGCACCGGTGCTCGGGCTTTACGGCGCCGAGGATGCGAGCATTACGCCCGATCAAGTAGAGGCTATGAAAGAAAGACTGGACGCCGCAGGAAAAACGACAAAATTCAAGATCTACCCAGGCGCACCACATGGTTTCTTCGCCGACTACCGGCAAAGTTATCGCGCGGACGCAGCACACGACGCCTGGATGGCGATGCAGGCCTGGTTCAAGAAATACAAGGTATTGGATTAATAGTTGGGCCTGGTTCCCGAGATGACGCCCCGCGCAATCGAGTCATCATCCGCGAGACTTTGGACCAAACTTCATTGTTCGTGACTCTCGCCGTCATGCCCGGAGTTGAGCCATGGCTGTTCATGTTCAAACCACTACGCCGGGAATCGGAATGCCGGCTCAATTCCCGGACTTGATCCGGGGAGGGCCATGACGGCGAGGCTGATGAGTCATTCTCGAGCCCTATCTCCGGCCGATTTTCAAGCAACGGCCGTGATCGTCCGGGTGGTTTTTTCGACAATTTCGCCAATCTGCGCCTCGCTGACGATCAATGGCGGAGCGAGAATGAGCGTGTCGCCTGCGGCGCGCAAGCGAAGATCGAAGTCGTGGAAGGCGCGATCCATTGCCGCAAAACGGCGTGTCCCACGGGGGCAATCCGGCTTGCCAGGGAAAAGACTTTTGGATGACCGAATTGAAACGTCGGCGAAAAATCGAGCTCGCCAACTTGCGCTCTGATGGCTTCGACAATAGCTGCGCGGCAATGACCGGCGTTCGCGCCCCAAAGGCCCCCCATGCCGTCGAGGATAGGACGGCCCTCGGCAGTGAAATAATGGATTCCCTTGGCAGAAACGAGAATACGAGGGTTTCGCTGGAACGCACGATTTGCGGTAAACGGCATCCAGTAAGCGTCAAGATCGTTTCGCAAACGCGCTTTAGTTGCTGTCGAAGAAGTCATGGGCGCCGCCCGCCAAAGGGGAAGGAATGCGGTGCTTTCTTAAGATTGAGCCAAGGGTTTCTGCGCAAGAATCTCGCAGCTGACCGGAAAAGAGTACGTGACGAATTTGCCGCGCCGCCGGTTTAAGCCACGCGGAACCAACTAAGATAAACATATTTTTGCTCGGCAAAACATCTTTATTGTCTAATAAATAACATTTTCCGCCAGACGATGCTTTTCCGCCAGATTTCCCTGGCTGTAGCGTTTGTCGGGGGCATCGAGGAAACGATGATTTTTGGCCTTGTGGCACTCGCGGCTTTCTCGGCAGGCTTCATCAACGCAGTTGCCGGAGGGGGCTCCTTTCTCACGTTCCCGGCGTTGATCGCGGCAGGATTGCCGCCAATCGATGCCAATGCGTCGAGCACCGTCGCGCTGTTCCCGGGCCAGATCGCGACCGGTTACTTCGCACGCGACGGTCTCGCGGCGGCCTCGGCCGACAGCCGCATAAATGTGCCTGTCCTCGCAACGATAAGCCTTGCCGGCGGCCTCATCGGCGGCCTCCTGCTTCTCGTCACGCCGCAAACTGTCTTCAGCCGTATCGTGCCCTGGCTTATCCTTTTCGCGACAACGATTTTCGCGGCCGGAAGTTTTTTACCCGGCGGCGCAAAAAAGTTCAAATTAAACCGGCCCGGCATTTTCGCTGCGCAGGGTTTGGTCGCCGTCTACGGAGGCTATTTCGGCGGCGGCATTGGCATACTCATGCTTGCATCGCTCACCCTTTTTGGACTCCGCGACATTTGGCTGATGAACAGTCTGAAAATTCTGCTTGGCATGCTAATGAACGCGGCGGCGGTTGTCACATTCATCATTGCCGGTCTCGTTCATTGGCAGTGGACGATCGTCGTCGCTATCGGCGCAATCTCGGGTGGTTATGCCGGATTGCACGCGGCGCGGCGGGTACCGGCCCCGATTGTCAGAGGCTTCGTTGTCGCGGTGGGGCTTGTGCTGACCGTCTATTTCTTCATGAAACCGGCCTGACGGAGGCGCGTTCCTCTTGTTGCGAGGGCGCAAGGCAGACAATATCATGCGGACGATGCGGCAGATTCATTTCGAAGGTCATGGCGGCCCGGACGTAATTAAAATCGATGAGGCGCCGGTGCCGGAACCGGGCCCAGGCCAGGTTTTGATCGAGGTCGCCGCGGCAGGTGTCAACCGGCCCGATTGCCTGCAGCGCGAAGGCGTCTATCCGCCGCCTCCTGGCGAGAGCGCCATTCCGGGCCTCGAAATCGCGGGCCTTGTGGTCGCGCGAGGGGAAGGCGTGAGCACGCCAAAGGAAGGCGACACCGTTTGCGCGCTCGTCGGCTCCGGCGGCTACGCCGAATACGCTCTTGCCGATGCGCTTCTCTGCCTGCCGGTGCCGCAGGCTTTGGGGGTCGTCGCGGCAGCGGGCCTGCCGGAAAATTATTTCACTGTGTTCGATAATGTTTTCACGCGTGGCAGGCTAGCTCCAGGCGAAACATTTCTGGTGCACGGCGGATCGAGCGGCATCGGTTCGACCGCGATCCAATTGGCCAAACAATTTGGCGCACGGGTCATCGCAACCGCCGGTTCGAGCGCAAAATGCGCCTTTTGCAAGACGCTCGGCGCCGATTTCGCGATCGATTACAAGACCCAGGATTTTGTCGACGAGACGAGGAAGATCGCCGGCAAGCATGGCGTCGACGTCGTGCTCGACATGGTCGGCGGAGCCTATCTGCCAAGGAACCTATCCGTGATGGCGGCCGAAGGCCGTCTTGTCCAGATCGGATTCCTGCAATCGGCGACGGTCGCGAATTTTGATTTGCGGCCCATCATGCTGCGCCGCCTGACTTTGACTGGCTCCACCTTGCGCGCGCGGACCGTGCTACAGAAGTCCGAGGTCGCGACGGCATTGCGCGAAAAAATCTGGCCGCTGTTGGACAAGGGCTTGGTGAAGCCGCTGATCTTTGCCACTTTCCCGCTCGAACAGACGCGTCGGGCGCATGAGATGATGGAATCGTCCTTGCACCTTGGCAAAATTCTGCTGATCACCGGCAAATAGGCGCTGGGGTTTTCCCTTGCGTAAGTCGAGTTTTTGTCCACAATCGGCACTGGACGGCGCGAGCGTTACCAAGACCGAGGCGAGCCGCTGTCCGCATGGAGCGTGACGCCAATGGATGTCATCATCTACCATAATCCTCGTTGCGGCACGTCGCGCAATACGCTCGGCCTCATCCGCAACGCGGGCATCGAGCCGCATATCGTCGAATATTTGAAAACCCCTCCGGCGCGCGCCTTGATACGTCAGCTTGCGGCCCGCGCGGGCATGCCGCTGCGTGCCCTACTGCGCGATAAGGAACCGATTTTTCGCGAATTGGGACTTGACGGCAAAAACCTCGGCGAAGAAACCTTGCTCGACGCAATCGAGGCGCATCCCATTCTTCTTAACCGCCCGCTCGTGGTGACGCCAAAAGGGGTAAGACTCTGCCGTCCTTCGGAACTCGTGATCGACCTCTTGCCGCCGCAGCAAGGCGAATTTTTCAAGGAGAATGGCGAACGCGTTATCGATGAGCGTGGGCGCCCGGTCGCAAGCGCTTGATCGTCGCGATTCCCTGACAAGACGGCGGCATGACCTATGTCGAACGCCAGCTCAACTTTTGCGCCGGGTTTTATGTGTCGCGGGTAATATTCCTAATAGTGGCGATGAGGGCAAATTGCTCGGCAATACTCGCCGCTTCGAGCTGATGCGGTTTGATCCGCGCGCGATCCGGGCTCAGGTCGAGAATTTTAACGCAGAGCGATTTGTCGCCGAGTTCACTGCAGCCGTTGAAACGGCGACCGTCCGCAGGCTCGGTCATTGCGTCACGCGCCCCTGCCACGCGAGCCGGCGGCGCGTCAATTCGTACAATCTTTCAACGATTAGAACGGCCATGATGGATAGGCCGACCAGGGGATAAAGCATGCCCGCGATTGCCATGACGGCCAGGACCCCCATCGCGGCCCGCCTGCTGGCGGTGGCGGGAGGCATGCCAAACGATCCTTTTGGCCGCCGCTTCCACCACATCACCGGCGCAGAAATCGTAAGCACGATAATTCCGAGGCAACCTGCAAGCATCACATAGCGGTTGACCGGGCCGTATTCCTGTCCCTGGTGAACCGCAATGCCCCACTCGATAGCCTTGGCCGCGGGCCCGTATTGAGAAAACCCGGTGTCGCCCAAAACCTTGCCGCTATATTGGTCGAGGTAAATGACCCGCGTGTCCTCCGCGCGCGGCGGGCGCGAGGCCGCCGTATAAGCCCCCGTTGGCCCAGACGGCAAGGCGAGGCTAAACGACTTCTTGAGGCCCAAGGCGTCAAGAATGGCAATCGCCTGATCGGCATCGATTGGGTCTTTTGCCAGAGCGGCAGATTCGGGTGGAGCAAATTGTTCGAACGCCCAAGGCAAATTCGCCTGGCTCTGTTTCCCGCTGTCGTGGACATGGCCGCCGCTCTTCTTCTGTCCGAGCTGCCAATCGGGAACGACCCCAGGAGGCGGGGCTGGCTGGCCAAGACCAGCCGCGGTGGTCCAATCCTGAACATACTTCCCCCAGACTTGCGACCAGGGCATTCCTGTCACGGCAAGAAAGACGATAAGGCTGCTGGTGAAGAGCCCCGTCACGGCGTGAAGATCGCGCCAAAACATCCGGATCTTCGGTGTGCCGCGCACTGTCAGGGCGCCGCCGCTTTTGCCGCGCGGCCACCAGAGAAAAATACCCGACAGCGCGAGCACAATCGCCCAGCCAGCCGCAATTTCGACGAGGCAGCTTGCCCAAAAGCCAAAATATTGCAGGCTGTGGATCTTGCGTACGATCTGCATGACGCCGCCTTCGGGAATGGTGCCGATGACGCTGCCGTCGTAAGGATCCACAATGGCTGTCCTGCTTTCCCCGGAGGGAGTCCGGATCAGCATTTCTACGGAGTTATCGGGCTCTGCGGGCACGGTCATGCGCAAGACATCGCCTTGCGTCCGCTCCGCCGTCATTTTGATGAGAGCGTACTCGCATCCATCGGCTTGCCCTGCACAGGCACGTTTTCGAGCGCGCGGTAAAGGATGTGGTTGATCTCGGGCGTGAACAGATAAAGAGCCCCCGTCACCGCCAAATTCAGCAAGAAAGGCAGCGACAAGAGCCCGGCGAGGAAATGCCAGCGCCAAACCGCCCGGTAAAGCGCGGTTTGAGCGGACGAGGAATCGGAAAGGCGGAGGCTGCTTTCCTGAAACGGAATTGCTTCTTCAGAAGTCATAGTGAAGCTCTCCGAAAAACGTCCGCTGCGCGAAGGGATGGAAGTCATATTGATGGTAAGAGCCGATGTTGTTGATGCCAGCAGCGACACTCCAGCTCTTGTCAATTTTATAGGTCGCGCGGGCGTCAAAGAGGAGGTAACCGCTTATCGAGGCGTAGGTATTATGATTCCAGTCCAAGTTGAGGAGCGTATTGTAGGGGTTTGACGCATAGCGCATGGCT
>DATBQJ010000268.1:0-4147 GCA_036560885.1 Methylocella sp. | reverse complement strand
GTCTTTCAGACGGACGAGAATGCACACCGGGGCTACCGGTCTCTCTCTCCCGCTCTGCTTTCCGCCTCGCCCTCAATCTACCTCGCAAATGCACTTAAGCCGAAATTTATAAGCCGTTCCTGAGCAAAAAGCTAGGAAGGTCGCTTTTTAGTGGTCTCTCAACTGGAATTTCTTCTTCTTTACGTGGTGGACGCGCCAGCCAAATTCAGGTAGGATTTAGTTCGTTCGGAGCCCTACCTAGGGAATGTCGGTGGATGCTACTTCAAGCGTCTTGCTCAACTCGAGAACTAGCCATGAAGATTGCTCGAAAATTATGGCCCGGCCGGCTAGTGCTGTTCGCCGCCGTGATATCCACGTGCCTTGTTGGTGCGGTCTCGATTTCATGCGCAGAAACTGCAGCCGTAGCGGTCGAAAAGATCCGGAAAGAACTGGATAACATCAACAGCGCCTCTCGGGAGTTGATCCGCCTCTACAACAGCATCAATGACAAGAACACAGCCGAACGCCTCAAGCCGGCTATTGATGCGGCGATCCGCCGAGAAGAAAACGCGGAAAAGGCGCTGGCTGACGAAATGCGGTGGCTCGATCCAAACAACGGGCAGCACGAGCAACTGCTAAAACAGGCGTTCGACGACATCGAGAAAACCGACGTGGATGAACGCACTGCTTGGGTCAAAGCTGTACAGCGCCAAGTTGATACCGATGTTGCTAAAGAAGCGGCCACCGAAAAGGATGCGAGCAACGTGATAAACGCGCCGCGATAGAACAAACGAGCTGAATACGCTTGTCCGCCAAAAAGACTAAGTGGAGAAAAACCGTGAAAAGGTTTACGAGTTTTAGTTTTATTTTGGTGGTTATGGTGCTGATGGTGATAACTGCGTCACCGAGCTTCGCCGCCGCGGATTTCTGCTGGAAGGACGCCGATGGGCGCGGTGTCGGCACGGTCCCAGGCTCCTGCGGCCCAGGCAAGGAAATGGTCGGCCTGTTCTGCTATGATGAATGCCCGAAGTCGGGCCCAGGTATGAAGCGGGCGGGAATCGACTGCCATTCGATTTGCCCAAGCGGAATGACCGATCAGGGTTTGTTCTGTCGCGCTCCCGAATATGCCCGGGGCTCAGGGTACCCCTGGACGTTTGGAGACCCCATGGACCTCAGCCCCGCGTTAGGTCGCTGCGAGGCGAAAGAGGGTACGGGCAAATGCGAACAATGGGGAGCGGTCATTTATCCCAAATGCAAGGAGGGCTACACCAATTTTGGTTGCTGTATCTGCCGTCCGGCTATTCCCGACTGTCAGCGGCTGGGACTGAAGAAGGAGGGACAGGTCGACCTCTCCTGCGCAAAGGAGATTAAAATTGCTTCTTCGCCCGAGGTTGGCATTTGCGGGGATGGGCAGGAAGGAGACGCGGGGCTCTGCTATAAGAAATGCCCTTTGGGTTATTATGGCGTCGGGCCGGTCTGTTGGAAGGCGCCCCCGTGGGGCTGGGTTGATTGTGGCATGGGAGCCGCGAAGGATGCCAAGACATGCGCATCGATCATTTTGAGCCAAGTTGGGGAAGTGGGCAGGCTGGCGGTGACCGTCGCGACACTGGGAGCGTCCATGGTCGCGTCAGAGGCAGCGGGCGCGCCGGCAAATGCGAGCAAGTTCGCCCAACTGAAGGAGCAATACGACCGCCTTGTAGCGGTTTACGAAGCCGCGAAGAAGTCAAGCGCGAAACTGCAGAGCGCCGAAAATCTATATTCCGCAGGCACGAAAGCTTGGGGAGTAAAAACGGCAGCCGAGACCGCGTTGAACGTCTTTACCGAAGCGGACATTGCCAGGTTGGCGGCCCAAATCGCGGCGATTGTTGACTCCAGCGGTGTCTCTGGAGTGACCGCCGCCTACACGTACGACAAATGCAGCAAGCTATTTCCCGACCAAGGAGCGAAATGGGTCCGACTCAACACGGAGCGGCTTACGTCTAATAAGCTCACGTTAGACCCTGGGTTCACTGATAATTATAATCTCGCGAAGTTCGGTTCAGTGTTGCCGGATGGACAAAAGGGCGCCGACATAATCCAAAAAGAGTCATGGCGCGCAGAGCCCCAGAGAGATGGTACAGTATTGCTCAAATCAGCATTCTTAGGCCCTGACATGTGTCTTGGCATAATTCCCGATGGGCCAGTCAAAAACCAGCCGCAGCTTCAAAAATGCAGTGACGATCCCACTGGGCAGCCTTGGAAAGGGCAGCATTGGAAGTTCGTCCAAGATGGCGATTGGATGCAGTTGAAAACTCTCTTCTCTGGCGACGGCAAGTGCCTCGGTACGATTTCGACCTCGGCTGGACCGAAAGCAGCGGTGCAATATTGGCCGCTTCTTCAACCTTGCGGCGCCAACCCTAACTATCCTAGCACCGTTCCTGGACAGCACTGGAGGATTCATCCCAGCCCGTATACGGATCCCGGCGCTGGGGGATGGACCCCTTGACCGGGCCAACGTACGCATGCCAAGCGCGCCGCCATGAGATGAATCGGAAGCTGCGAGTTCGTCGGGCAGTGTCCGTCAAACCAATCCAGACATTTTCAGTTAGTGTCTCTTCAATGTTCTCCTCGGCCCAAGCGCACAGCCGCTCGTATTTGCCCTGCCACTCGGGTCAAGCCTGCTATGTACAAAATGGGGATAGCACGTGCATTTGAGAATCCCGCTCGAGCGGCGGCTTGCCGCGCTCAGCCAGCGTCGCGGAATCGCTCGGCCGCTTCGAGATCGACGCTGACGAGCTGGCTCACGCCGCGCTCCACCATGGTAACGCCATAGAGGCGGTTCATCCGCGCCATGGTAATCGGATTATGGGTAATGGTGATAAAGCGAGTCTCGGTCTTGCCGCGCATATTTTCGAGAAGATCGCAGAAGCGTTCGACATTGGCATCATCGAGCGGCGCATCGACTTCGTCGAGAACGCAAACGGGCGCCGGATTGGTAAGAAAGATCGCGAAGATCAACGCCAATGCGGTCAGCGCCTGTTCGCCACCGGACAAAAGCGTCATGACCTGCGGCTTCTTACCCGGCGGACAGACAATGATTTCAAGTCCGGCTTCGAGCGGATCTTCGGATTCCATCAGTTGCAGTTCGGCCGAGCCGCCCCCGAACAGCGTGGTGAACAGCTCCTTGAAATGCGCATGAACGGCATCGAACGCGCCAAGCAGCCGCTCGCGCCCTTCCTTGTTCAAACTTTGAATCGCCTGGCGCAACCGCCGGATTGCCTCGGTTAAATCGGCGTGCTCTGTGGCAAGGTTGGTCTTGGAGGTTAGGATCTCGTTCAATTCTTCCTCTGCCCGCAGATTGACACCGCCGAGCCGCTCGCGGTCGTCTTTCAAACCGTTGAGCCGCTTTTCGACTTCTTCCGCGGGTGGAAGACTGTCTCCCGGCGCGACATGGGCGAGGCCGAACAGTTCGGCATCCGTGCAATCGAGCTCTGCCGCGATCATATGGGCAATCTCGTCACGCCGCGCCCGCGCCGCCTCGACCTTTGCTTCGCTGCGGGCTTTTTCTTCCCGCACCGCGCTCATTGCGGCGAGCGCGTCGCGGGCAGCGCGATCCGCCTCGGCAAGACGCAACTCGGCCTCTACCCGGTTGTCGGCGGCCTGATTGCGTGCTTCCCCGGCCGCTTCGATTTGGCGCATCAACGTTTGACGGGTGGCCAGAAAAATGTCCGGCGCCTCGGCAAGTTTTTGCAGCTCCTTTGTGGCTTCCTCGCGCCGCGCTTCCAGCGCGCTGATTTGGCCGCCCGCGCGATCGGCGCGGACTTGCCAGGATTGGCGCTCTTCCTCGATGCCGCGAGAACGCTTTGCGCGCATCTCGCCTTCCCGCAGATGGGTCTGCAATTCTGCGCTGGCTTCGGCCACCGCGGCGCGATCTCGCGCCGCCGCCGCGCGGGCAATGTCGAGCCGTTCGGTCAGCTCCTCCGGTGCATCCAATTGGGCGAGTGCCGCTTCGGCTTGCGCGCACTTTTCACTGGCTTCGCCGCGCCCGGCATCGAGGCGGACGAGGGCTTCTTCGAGCGCCGAGAGCCGCGCGGCGGCCGCGGCCTTATGCTTTTCGGCCGCAGCCATTTCCGCGCGGGCCACATCGACGTCACGCAGCGCGCTCTTATGCGCCTGTCGTGCCGCGTTT
>DATBQJ010000267.1:0-6298 GCA_036560885.1 Methylocella sp. | reverse complement strand
GGCTGCCGCTGGGGGCTTGGAACGTCCTGGGCAGCTCGCTCCTTGGCAATAAAGGCGTCGTGCGCTTGGGGGAAAAGGCTTACAAGTTATCCGAGCGATTGGAAAGTCTGGGCAGCGCCGACGACGTTTACCGCGAGTTGGTGCGGGATTGGTCGAACGGGCGGGAATTGGTTGCCGGCGCCAGCTGCTTGCCCATACAGTTGGACAACCCGAGCTTTGTTGCCGGGATATCAGAGCCCGAACACCGGATGATGTTGTGGGATTCAATCACTTACTTGCCTGACGACATTCTCACCAAGGTGGACCGCGCGGCCATGGGCGTGAGCCTCGAAACCCGTGTGCCGTTCCTCGACCACCGCGTTGTCGAACTTGCTTGGCGTCTGCCACTTCATCAGAAGATTCGCAACGGTCAGGGCAAGTGGGCGGTGCGCCAGATTTTGTATAAGTATGTCCCGCGTGAGTTAATTGAACGCCCGAAATCAGGTTTTGCAATCCCGTTGGGTGAATGGCTTCGCGGGCCGCTACGGGATTGGGCGGAGAATCTCCTCGAAGAAACTCGGTTGGAAAGAGAGGGGTATCTAAATGCGAAACTGATCCGAGAGGCGTGGAGACAGCATTTGAGTTGCCGTTATGACAGGACAGTCAGGCTTTGGACTGTGCTGATGTTTCAGGCTTGGCTGGAGGGAAATTCGTAAAATGTGGCCTTATTGGTTGATGTTCTTGCTGCCAGCGGCAGCGGCGTTGCAAACATCTCATCTTGGCGGAGCCGCGGCTGTGAGGTCGCGGCTGGCGACGGTGAATTTCACCTCGCTTGTGGTTTGGTTTCTTCTGGCTTTGCTGTTAGGCTACCGTTTTGAAGTGGGTGGAGATTGGTTCAACTATTTTCGTTACTTGGATGACGTAAGCGGCTTGGCCTTCGCCGACGTAATTATTAAGCCTGATCCCGCATACCAAGTGCTCAGCTGGATCAGTGTAGAAATGGATTGGGGAATCTTTGGTGTCAATCTGATCGGTGGCGCGATTTTTGCTTTCGGCCTTGTGGCGTTTTGTTGGGCTCAACCTCGACCCTGGTTGGCGTTGGCCATTGCAATTCCGTATCTGGTGATTGTAGTAGGGATGGGATACACCCGCCAGGCTATTGCTTTAGGCTTAGAGATGCTTGGTTTGTTGAGCCTAAGAAACAAATCTACTTCAAATTTCGTAATATGGATGATATTGGCGGCTTTATTCCATAAGACGGCGGTAATGCTTATACCGATCGCGGCGTTAGCAGGCTCCAAGAATCGCTATTGGACGGCAGCCTGGGTTGCGGTAACTGTAGTAATCCTATATTATTTCCTACTTGCCAAAGAGATGGATGCGCTTGTCACGAATTATGTCGGCGGCGCAATGCAATCGGACGGGGCGTTGGTGCGGTTGCTGATGAACGCGGTACCCGCAAGTATTTTATTGATTTGGTCATCGAGATTTTCGTTGGCTCAGTCCGAGGCTTCACTTTGGAGATGGATTGCGATTATTTCGCTGCTGCTGCTCATCCTCTTCGTGATCATGCCAACCGCTTCGACAGCCTTGGATCGGATGGCGCTTTACATGTTGCCTTTGCAGTTAGTGGTGTTTTCTCGTCTACCGCTCGCGTTCGGCGCGACAGGTAACGTTAATCGACACGCGAACAAATCGAGCTTGCCAAACTCAAGCATTAGCCGGTTAAATGCAGGAAAAGCTACCCCGAAGCTGACGTTTGCCGTATTGCTTTATTATGGTTGCGTTCAATTTATTTGGCTGAATTTTGCTACAAACGCGTTCGCTTGGCAGGAATATCGATTTTATCCATGGGAGCTTTTAAGTTGAAGATCGTTTTGTTCGCCAATACCGATTGGTATCTATATAATTTCCGTCGATCCCTCGCGGCCGCGCTTCGCGACGCGGGGCACGAGGTCACGCTGGTAGCCCCACCCGGGCCCTATGCCGTGAAACTGCAGGCCATGGGTTTTCGGTGGATATCGGCCCCGATGCAGCGCCGCAGCCTGAACCCATTGCGCGAATTGGTTTTGCTGGTATGGCTCTGGCGCGTCATGCGCAGCGAGCGACCGGATGTAGTGCACGGCTTTACCATAAAATCGGCAATTTATGGGGCGCTGGTCGGGCGTCTCGTTGGCGCCGCGCGGATCAACGCAGTGGCGGGGATGGGGTACGTATTCATCAGCGACTCGCTAAAGGCCCGGGTACTGAGGCCTCCCGTACGCACGCTGATGCGCCTGGCTCTTGGCGGCAAGCGAGCCAGGTTGATACTGCAAAACCCGGACGACGTGCGTTTCTTTGAACGGGCGGGTATCGTGGGTCGGGAGCGGATCAGGCTAATCCCAGGGTCGGGTGTCGATTGCTCCCGCTTCGTAGCGCCCGAAGAAAATCAACGCACAGGAGAAGACCCTTTACGGGTCGTGTTTGCTGCTCGATTGTTGTGGGATAAGGGGCTCGCCGAGTTTATCGAAGCCGCACGCATGCTCAAGGCCGAGAATAGATCGATCCAGTTCGTATTGGCCGGCGTTCCAGACCCTGGCAATCCGGCGGCTGTGCCAGAACAGACGATATTAGCGTGGCAGGCGGAAGGGCTGGTGCAGTGGCTGGGTCATGTGAACGATATGCCAAGCTTGCTGGCGGCAGCCGATATTGTGGTACTGCCAAGCTATCGTGAAGGGCTGCCCAAGACCCTGATTGAAGCGGCCGCCTGTGCGAGGCCGTTAATCACCACTGATGCTCCCGGCTGCCGGGAGGTGGTGACGCACGGAGTGGACGGCCTTCGAGTGCCGGTGCGCGACGCGCGGGCGCTTGCGGAAGCCATTGCCCGCCTGCAGGATGACCCGTTACTCGCGCGGCGTCTAGGGCTGGCGGCGCGCGAGAAAGCGCGGGCGGAGTTCGACGAAGGAGTCGTGATCGCGCGAACTCTAGCCGTGTATGCTGAAGTAATGGAATAGAAAAGCGTTGTAATCGTCAGGAGAACGCACGTGAATAATATCGATCCCTCGACCGTTTCGAGTTTTGGAGATGAGTGGTCGCGTTTCGACCAAGCTGGTCTGTCCGACCTCGAAGCTCAAAAAATTTTCGACGAGTATTTTGCTGTTTTCCCATGGGTAGATTTGCCGCCAAAGGCCGAAGGTTTTGACATGGGTTGCGGCAGCGGCCGGTGGGCACGGCGGGTAGCCCCTAGGGTCTGGCGCCTGAATTGTATCGATCCGTCTGATGCGATCGAAGTTGCGCGTAAAAGCTTGGCCGGCTGCGCTAATGTTTCATTCTATCGCGCTGGCGTGAACGACCAATCGCTGCCACCTGAGAGCCAGGATTTTGGTTATTCATTAGGCGTCTTGCATCATGTGCCCGATACAGCGACAGCTATTCGTTCGTGCGTTGACTTGTTAAAGCCTGGAGCGCCCTTGCTCCTGTACCTTTATTACTCGTTTGAAAATCGCCCCTGGTGGTTCCGTGCGATATGGCGGGGGACAGATCTGGCGCGGCGCTCGATAAGCCGTCTTCCAGCTCGGTTGAAGCATTTGACGACGGACGCCATTGCGTTGCTAGTGTATCTGCCGCTTGCCAGACTGGCCCGAATGCTGGAGTGGCGGGGTGTGAGTGTGGCCGGTCTGCCGCTGGCTTACTACCGCAATCACAGCTTCTACACCATGCGCACCGATGCGCGTGACCGTTTTGGCACTCCGCTTGAACAGCGCTTTACCCGTCGTCAGATCAAAGAAATGATGGAACGCGCGGGTCTGGTGAATATCTGTTTCTCCGACGCGGCTCCGTTTTGGTGCGCGGTGGGAGTAAAGCGGTAACGGGGCCTCATCGCGACGGCGTTCACGGTGAGAACAAAACATAAACACATGCGTCTGGCGCGGCGACCCCGCCCCTGCCGCCCTCTGTTCGCGCGGCACGCTCTGCTCCGGACTGTTCGCCGTCGGGAGGGGTTGGCAACAATAAAGTCGCCGCGCCTGGAGTTAGCACCCGTCAGGAAACAATCGCTTCGCGTAATTGGTCCGATGGAGCGATTGTGTAATTCCATTCGCCGTGGAAATCGGCGCGTTTGATGTTGATGCTCGCCATTTCGGCTTCCGAGACTACGATGCCCTTGGGATAGCTGTTGGCGTCGAGTTCGCAGTGGACCTTCAAGCCGGTTTTGTGGTTGTCGCGGCGATCAGATCGACGATCACGCGATAACTGACCAGGGGTTTGGCGCGCCAGTTCTGGGTGATGAACGAGAACAGACGGTGCTCTATCTTGTTCCATTTGCTCGTTCCCGGCGGGAGGTGATGAACCTCGATCGTTATGCCAAGTTCATCGGCGAGTTTTTGCAACTCGCGTTTCCAAAGACGCACGCGCGAACCATTGCTGCCGCCGCCATCGGCGGTCATGAGCAAACGCTTCGCCAGAGGATAACGGCCGCGGCCTATGTCCTGCCACCAGCGGCGAATGGGCTGCACGGCGAAGGCCGCTGTATCGTTGTCGATCTCGACATTCACCCAGCCCGAGTTGGCGGCAAGATCGGCCAGCGATTTCCGCCCGTCTCCCGGACGGCGAACGCGCCCCTGTGGCAGCGTCTCCGACGCCTCCAGATCTTTCAGTCCGCGCCCAATCGTGCTCGCGGCGACCCGCGTAAGACGCGCGACCGCCGCAATTCCGCCACGGCCGGCGGCCTTGGCTTCCGCAGCGGCGAACAGACGCCGCTGACGTTCATCGAGATGCGGCAGCATCGCCGCCTTGCGCTCCTGGAGCGAATCTTCGTCGATCATTCCGCAACGCTACGCCGCCGCGCCATCGCCGGGAATCTGGAGGGTTATGTGAGGTCCGCGGCGCAATGCTGCGGCTTGCGGGAATGCGGACCTCACATAAGCCGGATTGAACGAAGGCGCGGGTCGTTAGCCGCTATGGGGAAAGGGCGCGACGGCGCGGTTTGGCGGCGGGGGCGTCGCACCGCTCTCCATGAGAATCGATGTCGAGATTGGGCAAAGCAGCCTTCGGAAGTTTGGTTGGGAAGCTGCGCGCGGCGGCTTTGCGGCGACAAAGCCCGTCAGGGAAGGAGATGGCGACGTGGAGCGGCGCCTCGCGAGCTGGAAAGGCGGCGACGGCAAGAGGAACGACATGGTTGAGGGGCAAGGGATTGTCGGGCTCATGACGTGTCGCACCGGAAAGGACGCGGCCTGAAGGGCGGGACGGGGGCGCTGCGCCGCATGAGTCCGCCGCAGTCTGGACAAGGGATGGCGGCGTCGACGGCGGATTTTTGCTCGCTGATCCGGGCGTCCGGATCGCCGGGATGATCTACAGCGGCGAGCTTGCGGCAGAGTTCGAGCTTTTCGTTGCGGTCTCCCCTGGCCAAGAAGCCGTAATAACGGATGCGGTGAAAACCGTCGGGAAGCACGTGCACCAGAAAACGGCGAATGAACTCATCCGGCGCGAGGCGCATGATCCCGCGGCGGCCGTTGCGGCGATAGTCTTTGTAGGCGAATGCGACCTCATCGTCGGTGATCTCGACGAGCCTGGAGTTGGCGATCGCCGCGCGATGCGTGTAGCGCGCGAGATAGGCGAGAACTTGGCTCGGGGCGCCGAAGGGCGGCTTGGCGTAGACGACCCAATCGATCTTGCGAAGAGACCGGACGCGTGCGGCGAAGGCGCGGCGTTCGACGAGCGGCGCCAGTTCGCCGAAGAAGCGCAACGCGCCTTTGTCGAAGGCGGCTTCCAATCCGGCGAGGAACGAGCGGCGGAAGGTGCGGGCGAGCGCCTTCACGGGCAGGAAGAAGCCAGGCTTGCAGGCGATCCAGCGCTTGCCGTCGAGCGAGACGCCGCCGCCGGGAACGACGCAATGAACATGCGGATGGTGCGTCAGCGTCTGCCCCCAAGTGTGCAGAACGGCGAGCAGGCCGATCTTGGCGCGAAGGAGTTTGGCGGCGAGCGCGATCATCGCGCCTTTTGTCGCCGCCGTCGAGACGACTGACGACGGTAAGCCGCACAAGATCATCCTGCGGCGTGTAAAGGCGTTCAGCAAAGCCGAGTTACGCAAGCTCGCCGGCGCAGCGCTCGAAAGCGGCGCAAAGGTCGTCTCCGACGGGCTGAACTGTTTCGCCGCCGTGACGGATGCCGGCTGCGCGCACACCGCGATCGTCACCGGTTCGGGGAGTGTCGTGAATTTCGTGTTTGGCTTGGGCAATATGGGAAAGAAGGAGATATCCCATGGCCCGACGCAAGGAACCCCGGATCCCCGATGGCATCCTCGACCAGCTGTTAGGCGGCGCTGATCCAAAGACAGCGTTTA
>DATBQJ010000266.1:0-48633 GCA_036560885.1 Methylocella sp. | reverse complement strand
TGTCTCCATTCACCGAAGTTCCCGGCCCGATCTGGTTTATTTTGAAGGTTTGCCTAGTTTTTTTCATGATAGCCATGGCGAAAGCCATCGTGCCAAGGTATCGCTACGATCAGCTGATGCGGCTTGGCTGGAAGGTGTTTCTGCCGGTCTCGCTTGGCATGGTCGTGCTCGTTGCCGGGGTTCTTCAATTCACGGGCTGGAGCGCGGGGATGGGAAATTGAGATTGGCCTGCAAGGACGCACTGAAATGAAACTCGACCAGGCCGCCCGAGCGGTTTTTCTCACCGAATTCGTTGGCGCGTTCGTGCTTTCGATGCGCTATTTCTTCAAGCCGAAGCCGACGCTCAATTATCCGCACGAGAAGAACCCGCAATCGCCGCGCTATCGCGGCGAACATGCCCTGCGGCGCTATCCGAACGGCGAGGAGCGCTGCATTGCCTGCAAGCTCTGCGAGGCGATCTGCCCGGCCCAGGCGATCACGATTGAAGCCGGGCCACGCCGCAATGACGGCACCCGCCGCACCACGCGCTACGACATCGACATGGTCAAATGCATTTACTGTGGCTTCTGTCAGGAGGCCTGCCCGGTCGACGCCATTGTCGAGGGACCAAATTCGGAATTCGCCGTCGAGACCCGCGAGGAACTTTATTACGACAAGGACCGGCTGCTGGCGAACGGCGACCGCTGGGAGCGCGAGATCGCGCGCAATCTCGCTCTCGATGCGCCCTACCGCTAGGCGTTTCATCGTGGGAACTTAAAGACAGGCCATTGCATCCCGGCACGGGAATAAGGGGCAGACGAGGGTAATCGATGAATATCGCGACGGGGTTTTTTTATCTGTTCTCGGCGATGATGATTGGCGCCGCCTTCATGGTGATTTCCGCGCGCAATCCGGTTCACTCGGTACTGTTTCTGATTCTCGCCTTTTTCAACGCGGCGGGGCTGTTTGTGCTGCTTGGAGCGGAATTTCTCGCGATGATCCTGGTCGTTGTCTATGTCGGCGCGGTCGCGGTCTTGTTCCTTTTCGTCGTCATGATGCTTGACGTCGATTTCGCCGAATTGAAACAAGGCTTTTTGCAATATTTGCCGGTTGGCGGACTCATTGGCCTCGTAGTGCTGGTCGAGATCGCTTTTGTCGTCGGCGCCTGGACGATCGGGCCCGTCGCAATTGCCAATGTCACGACGCCGATGCCGCCCGGTATGACGAATACCATGGCGCTCGGACGGGTGCTGTACACCCAATATGTTTATCTATTCGAGGCAGCGGGTCTTATCCTGTTTACCGCCATGATCGGCGCCATCGTGCTGACGTTGCGCCACAAGGCCGGTGTGAAACGGCAGAACGTGGCGATCCAGAATGCGCGGACACCGGCCGAGGCGGTCGAGGTCCGCAAGGTTGCCTCGAGGCAGGGAGTTTAAAACTGGGCATGGCAAGTTTGCGCGCACGCGGCGGCGGAGAGAAACCATCGTGACGATCTCGCTTGCCCAGTTCCTGATTGTCGCGGCGATTCTGTTTACGCTCGGCGTTGCCGGGGTGATCTTGAATCGGAGGAACATCATCGTGGTTTTGATGTCGGTCGAGCTGATCCTGCTTTCGGTCAACCTCAATCTTGTCGCCTTTTCGGCTTTTCTCGGCGATCTCACCGGCCAGGTTTTCGCCCTGTTCATCCTGACCGTCGCGGCGGCGGAGGCGGCGATCGGACTTGCCATCCTCGTCGCTTATTACCGCAACCGCGGATCGATCGCGGTCGACGACATCAACATGATGAAGGGCTGAGCCGTTTATGTATGCAGCCATAGTCTTCCTGCCGCTGTTGGGATTTCTGATCGCCGGGCCGTTCGGCTGGTGGATCGGTCCCCGCCCTTCCGAAATCGTCACCACCAGCCTGCTTTTTGTCACGGCCGTATTGTCCTGGATCGTTTTCGTCCAGGTCGCGTTAGGGACTGCGCCGGCAAGCGTTTCGGTCATCGGCAATTGGTTCACCTCGGGCGCGTTGAAAGTCGATTGGTCGCTCCGGATCGATACATTAACGGCAGTGATGCTTGTCGTCGTCGGCACAGTGTCGTCGCTCGTGCATCTCTATTCGATCGGCTATATGAGCGACGATCCCGCGCGGCCACGCTTCTTTGCCTATCTCTCGCTGTTCACCTTCGCGATGCTGATGCTGGTGACGGCCGACAATCTCCTCCAACTGTTTTTCGGTTGGGAGGGGGTCGGCCTCATGTCCTATCTTTTGATCGGCTTCTGGTATGAGAAACCTCAAGCCAATGCCGCCGCGATAAAGGCATTCGTCGTCAACCGTGTCGGCGATTTCGGCTTCGCGCTCGGCATTTTCCTAGTTTTTACCCAGACCAATTCGGTTGGCTTCGAGCAGATCTTCGCGGCGGCGCCAAGCCTCGCCCATAAGACGGTCCATGTTTTCGGCCTCGACATGGACGCGATGACCATCACTTGCCTGCTGCTCTTTACAGGTGCAATGGGCAAATCGGCGCAATTTCTGCTCCATACTTGGCTGCCCGACGCGATGGAAGGTCCCACCCCCGTCTCGGCGCTGATCCACGCGGCAACCATGGTGACCGCGGGCGTCTTCATGGTCGCGCGGCTCTCGCCGCTTTTCGAGCAAGCGCCGGCGGCGCTCTCCTTTGTCACCATCATCGGCGCGACGACCGCGTTTTTTGCGGCGACCATCGGCCTCGTCCAAAACGATATCAAAAAGGTTATTGCCTATTCGACCTGCTCGCAGCTCGGCTATATGTTCGTCGGCCTCGGGGTCGGGGGCTATTCACTCGGCATCTTCCATTTGTTCACCCACGCCTTCTTCAAGGCACTGTTATTTCTTGGCGCTGGCTCGGTCATCATCGCGATGCACCACGAGCAGGACATGCGCAACATGGGCGGACTCTGGCGAAAGATTCCTTTTACCTTCGCGATGATGACGATAGGCACCTTGGCGCTGACCGGGTTTCCTTTCACCGCCGGTTATTATTCCAAGGACGCAATTATCGAGGCGGCTTTCGCATCGGACCGCGCGGGCGCCTACTATGGCTTTCTGCTAACGACGGTGGCGGCCGGGCTCACCTCCTTCTATTCGTGGAGGCTTGTCTTCTTGACGTTTTTCGGCGCGCCGCGCTGGGCCGCCGCTGGACCTGAATCGGGCCACGAACCCGCTGCCCATGATCACCCGGCACATGGTCACGAGGGACATGCGCTATCTCCCCATGAATCCCCGCTAACTATGCTTATTCCCCTAGGCGTTCTGGCCGTTGGCGCAGTATTTGCGGGCCTCGTTTTCGTGCATGAATTCATTGGCGAGGGGGAAACCGGATTTTGGAAAGGCGCGCTATATCTTGCGCCGGGCAATCACATTCTCGAAGCCAGGGAAGGCGTTCCAGAATTTGCAAAACAGCTCCCCACGCTGTTGATGGTCTTCGGCTTTTTCCTGGCGGTGTTGTTTTACGTTTTGGCGCCGTCGATTCCCGGGCGGCTCGCGCGGGGCGCAAAGCCACTTTACGAATTTCTTCTCAACAAATGGTATTTCGACGAACTCTACGACATGATTTTCGTGCGCCCGGCTTTTTGGCTCGGCCGGCTATTTTGGAAAGGCGGCGACGGCGCCATCATCGACCGCCTCGGACCGGACGGGGTGGCAGCTTGGGTCGTTGATATGACAGGGCGCGTCGTCAAACTGCAAAGCGGCTACATCTACCATTACGCCTTTGCCATGCTCGCCGGTCTCGCCGCCGCGATAACTTGGTACATTGCCGCGGGAGTTCGCTGATGTTTGGCTTCGGCATTTTATCCTGCATCGTGTTTTTGCCCCTTGCCGGCGCGGGCTTTATCCTCGCGCTACGCGGTAATGATAAAGCTACCTTGGAAAACGCTCGCCGCGCCGCGCTCGGGACGACCGTTATCGTCTTTCTCTTGTCGCTTTATGCCTATGCACGGTTCGACCCCTCCTCTTCCGCATTTCAATTCGTCGAAGAGAAAGGCTGGTTCGGACACGGCCTCGTCTACAAGATGGGCGTGGACGGACTATCGTTTCCTTTCGTCTTGCTGACCACTTTATTGATGCCGGTCTGCATTCTCGCATCGTGGCAATCGATCGAGAATCGCGTCAAGGAATATATGATCACCTTCCTTGTTCTCGAAACCCTGATGGTCGGCGTTTTCTGCGCCCTCGATCTTGTACTCTTCTACCTTTTCTTCGAGGGAGGCCTCATCCCGATGTTTCTCATCATCGGAATTTGGGGCGGCAAGCGGCGGGTTTACGCAAGTTTCAAATTCTTTCTCTACACGCTCACCGGGTCGCTCTTGATGCTGCTTGCGATCATGGCGATGTATGGCGTGGCGGGAACAACCGACATCACCGTGTTGCTTCAGACGCATTTCCCGCCGTCCATGCAAAAATGGCTGTGGCTTGCATTTTTCGCCTCGCTTGCGGTCAAGATGCCGATGTGGCCGGTCCATACTTGGCTCCCCGACGCGCATGTCGAAGCCCCGACAGCCGGTTCCGTGATACTTGCCGGCGTCCTCCTCAAGTTCGGTGGCTATGGATTTATCCGCTTCTCCCTGCCGATGTTCCCGGAAGCCTCTGCCTACTTCGCGCCGCTTGTCTTTGCATTGTCGGTCATAGCGATCATATATACCTCGCTCGTTGCGTTGGTGCAGGAGGATATGAAGAAGCTTATCGCCTATACTTCCGTGGCGCATATGGGTTTGGTGACGATGGGCATCTTCAGCGTGACCCCGCAAGGCGTTCAAGGTGCCGTGTTTCAGATGGTCTCGCACGGCCTCGTTTCGGCCGCCCTGTTTCTTTGCGTGGGCGTCGTCTACGACCGCATGCATACCCGTGACATCGCGGCCTATGGCGGCCTTGTCGCCCGTATGCCGGTCTATGCTGCGGTTTTCATGATCTTCACGCTCGCCAATCTCGGCCTGCCCGGCACCTCGGGCTTTATCGGCGAATTCTTAACGCTCATCGGCACTTTCAAGATCAACAGCTGGGTCACGTTTCTCGCCACCACCGGGGTGATTCTTTCTGCCGCCTACGCGCTCTACCTTTATCGCCGCATCATATTCGGCGTTCTCGACAAGCCGAGCCTTGCCGCGATCCGCGATCTCTCCTGGCGCGAGGCTGCGCTATTCGCGCCGCTCACTGCTCTGACCATCTTCTACGGCGTTTACCCGGCTCCGGTCTTGGAGGCCTCGGCGGCTACCATAACCTCCCTCATCAAAGGCTACGACACAGCCCTCGGTGACAATAAAACGGCCTCGCTCTTTCGCCCGAGGGCTGAATAGAATGGCGCCGCTCTCCCTGGCCCTCGCGCACTGCTTGCCGGAGCTCATTCTGGCGGTGGGCGTTCTCGTTCTCGTGCTGTTTGCCGCTTTCCGGGGGAAGGAACCGGACAGCCTGGTGAGCGAGATAGCGGCCGGTCTCCTTGGCGCGGCGATCGTGGTCATCTTGCTCGGCGGCACCAGCAATGCCATCGTCTTCGATGGCGCCTTTATCGATGACGGGTTCGGGCGCTTCATGAAGGTGCTGACGCTCGCCGGATCGCTCGTTACCTTGGTCATGAGCCAGGATTTTCTTGCCGCCGAGAAAATCGACAAGTTCGAATTTCCTGTCCTTATACTTCTATCGACGCTCGGGATGTTGATGTTGATTTCGGCGGCTGGCCTCATCGCGCTCTATCTCGGGCTCGAATTGATGTCGCTTTCCCTCTATGTCCTCGCCGCGTTCCAACGCGACAATATCAAGGCGTCCGAGGCCGGCCTAAAATATTTCGTGCTTGGCGCGCTGTCGTCCGGCATGCTGCTTTACGGCGCTTCCCTGCTCTATGGCTTCGCAGGCACCGTTTCCTTCGCCGGTATCGCCGAAACCATTAACGGAAAGGCTTCGCTGGGCGTCGTCTTCGGGCTGGTGTTCCTGATGACTGGGCTCGCATTCAAGATGTCGGCCGCGCCGTTCCACATGTGGACGCCGGATGTCTACGAAGGCGCCCCAACGCCGGTGACCACGTTTTTTGCCACGGCCGTGAAGATGGCTGCCGTCGCCATTACGCTCAGAGTGATCCTGACCGCCTTTCCCGCGATTGCCCAGCAATGGCGACAGATCGTGATTTTCATCTCGCTCCTGTCGATGGTGCTCGGTGCCTTCGCCGCGATCGGCCAGGCCAACTTCAAGCGCCTGATGGCCTATTCCGCGATCGGCCACATCGGCTTTGCCCTCGTCGGTCTCGCTGCAGGGGGAGAAGCCGGCGCCGCGAGCGTGCTCGCCTACATGGCGATTTATCTCGTCATGACGCTTGGCACTTTCGCCGGCATATTATCGATGCGCATCAATGGTGCGGGCGTCGAAAATATTTCTGATCTTGCCGGACTCGCCCGCACCGATGCAGTAATGGCGTTCTTTCTCGCAACGATGATGTTTTCGCTGGCGGGAATACCCCCGCTCGCCGGGTTTTTCGCCAAATGGTATGTTTTCAACGCGGCGATTCAGGCGCGGCTTTACCCGCTTGCGGTCATCGGTGTCCTGTCGAGCGCGGTCGCGGCGTTTTATTATCTCCGGATCGTCAAAATCATGTATTTTGACGATCCGGCACCTGCATTCGATAGGCCCGCGCCGGCGCCGCGTATCGTGCTTGCGGCGAGCGGCATTCTCATGGTGTTCTTGTTCGCCTATCCTAGCTTCTTTACCGGCGCCACCTTAGCGGCGGCGAAGTCGCTGTTTTGAATCATTAACAGATGGTGGTTTTGCCCTGATTTGTCTTGCCGGACCGGCCCAAGATCAAGCGTTCCGGCTGGTCCGGCATGACCAGCTCACGTCGACCAACGATGAGGCGCTGGCACGCGCTAGGAGGGGCGATACCGGACGCTTGTGGATTGTTGCCGATACCCAGACCGCGGGCCGCGGCCGCAATGGCCGCATCTGGTCGTCACCTAAAGGCAATCTTCATGCGAGCCTCCTCCTCATCGATCCGGCGCCACCGCACCGGGCCGCGGAGCTCGGCTTTGTCGCCGGCGTCGCGACGGCGCACGCGCTGCGCGCAATTCTTTGTGGCGACCGGCATGTTGTGATCAAGTGGCCGAATGATGTTCTTTACGACGGCGCCAAGCTTTGCGGAATATTGTTGGAGAGTGCCAATCTCCCCGATGGGCGCTTCGCTTGTGTCGCCGGTATCGGCGTGAACTGCCATCTGCATCCCGAAAGCACGCCGTACCAAGCAACCAATCTCTCGGCGATCGCCGGCCAGCCGGTTGCGCCCGCAAGAGTGTTCGCAGAGCTTTCCGCGACAATGGCCCATTGGCTCGATGTTTGGGCCGGGGGCTCGGACTTTGCGGCTATTCGCGCCGAATGGCTCTCGCTTGCCGCTGGCCTTGGCACATGGACCGGCGTGGCGTTGCGCTCGCAAACGATCGAAGGCACGTTTCAAACGATCGATGCGGCCGGGAGGCTCATTCTCGATCAGGCATCCGGTCAGGTCGCGATCGAGGCGGGCGACGTTTTCTTTTTGCCCCGGCCTGGCGGCTCCGCCACAGCCGGGAATTAGAAACGCGCATTCGGGCCGCGCGACGCTAAGTGACGAACCGGTCTGTGCTGGCTGGATTGTGCCGTTATGGTCGAGGAAAGGTTCGTGCAAATGAACGAAGCAAATGACGAGCTCGTCTTTGTGCCTCTTGGAGGCCTGGGCGAAATCGGCATGAACCTCGCGCTGTACGGCTTCGGCCGCAAGGGGCAGTTGAAATGGCTGATGGTCGATTGCGGGGTGGCTTTCGCGGGCCCTGATCTTCCGGGGATAGACCTCGTCATCCCGGACATAAGCTTCATCGAAAAGATGCGGGCTAATTTGGTCGGTCTCGTGATCACCCATGCGCATGAGGATCACATCGGCGCCATCGCTGACCTTTGGCCGCGGCTTTCCTGCCCCATTTATGCGACGCGGTTCGGCGCCGCGCTTCTTGAAGCCAAGCGCCTCGCGGAACCTGGTGCTCCGGATGTTCCCATCACCGTCGTTGCGCAAGGAGCGTCGATTGCGATCGGGCCGTTCGATGTTGAATTTATCGCCATGGCGCATTCGATCCCGGAAAGTTCGGCGCTCGCCATCCGCACGTCACTTGGTACGATCCTTCATTCCGGCGATTGGAAAATCGATGCCGCGCCGGGAATAGGCAAGCCTACCGACGCGAAACGTCTTGCCGCGATCGGCGCCGAAGGGGTTTTGGCTCTCGTTTCCGATTCGACCAATATTTTGCGCGAGGGCATGAGCCCCTCGGAAGCCGACGTCGGCAAGAGCTTGCGCGATATCATCGGCAGTGCATCGGGGCGCGTCGTGGTTACCACTTTTGCCTCCAATGTAGCGCGTATCCGCGCCGTCGCCGAGGCCGCCATGGCGGCAAATCGCTCCGTCGTGCTTGCCGGCCGCGCAATGGAGCGGGTCGTCGCCGTCGCGCGGGACTGCGGCTACCTCGACGGCATTCCGGATTTTTTCTCCCAGGATGCGTTTGCCCACATTCCGCGCGACAAACTGGTCTTGCTGGCAACCGGAAGCCAGGGCGAGAGCCGCGCCGCGATTGCCCGCATTTCGGAGGGCGGCCACCCTGCCGTTTCACTCAGTCCAGGCGACAAGGTGATTTTTTCCTCGCGAACCATTCCCGGCAACGAAAGGGAAGTCGGCCGCATTATCAACAATCTCGTAAGATCAGGCGTCGAAGTCGTTACCGATCGTACCGCGCTCGTCCACGCCTCGGGTCATCCGCGCCGCGGCGAAGTCGCGCAGCTTTACGCCTGGACCCGACCACAAATCGCGATTCCTGCGCATGGCGAGGACGTTCATCTCGCCGAACATGCGGCTTTTGCCAAATTGCAGGGCGTGCCGCATGTCATCGCGGCGCGCAACGGAGACGTTGTGCTGCTTGCTCCGGGATCCCCTGGAATTGCCGGCGAGACGCCAAGCGGTCGCCTGTGCAAGGACGGAAATTGCCTTATTCCTATTGGCGACGAAGCCCTGAAAACACGCCAAAGACTCGCGGTTTCGGGAGTAGTGACAATTGCCTTGGCAGTGACCGCGAAAGGTGATCTCGCCGGGGTGCCGGATGTCGTAACGGCGGGGATACCGGCGCGCGCGCGCGATCGCGCGGCAATCGATGCAATCATCGACGACGCGCTGTTTCAAACTTTCGATCAACTGCCCCGGCAAAAACGGCGCGACGCGGACATTGTCTCCACTGCGATCGAAAAAGCGGTGCGCAACGCTCTTGCGACGGCATGGGGCAAGCGGCCCGCGGTCCATGTTCTGGTCGTCGAGGTGTGATCGCGTGCGGGAGCAATGCGGGTGATCGGGCGATTGAATCATGTCGCCATTGCGGTTAAAGATCTCGCGGCCGCGAGCGCGGTTTATCGCGTCGCACTCGGCGCCAGGGTGAGCGGACCCTTGCCATTGCCGGACCACGGCGTGACGGTGGCTTTCGTCGAGCTTGAAAACACCAAGATCGAACTGATCGAACCGCTCGGCGAGCATTCCCTTATCGCCAAATTCCTCGCCGAAAATCCCGGCGGGGCGATCCATCATCTCTGCTTCGAGGTTGCCGACATTCTGGCCGCGCGAGAACATCTGACTCGTAGCGGTGCGCGTGTCCTCGGCGAGGGCCGTCCCGAAATCGGCGCGCATGGCAAGCCGGTTCTTTTTCTGAGCCCGAAGGATTTCGCGGGAACCCTGATCGAACTCGAACAGATTTGAAACCGCATTGTGGCGTTGCCTAACCAGTTGGGTCGCGTCGAGACACAGTTGCTCGCCATTGGAAAAGTCACATCAACGGCATAAGGCGTTGGTTGGTTACGCGTCCGAACCAAACTCACGGGAGAAGTGCGCCTCGATGGCGGAAAATTCGGCAATTTTCAACGCTCGGCATTCCGCCGGCTCGGTCTATCCCCATCGATAGCTCACGCTAACGGCGCGGTATTGCCTAAGACGCGGAAACGGCGCAAATTGACAAATAACCCGGCAGCAATTTGGTGAATGTCGGTTTATGGTTCCAATGGGCGAGGCGACAAAACCACGGCTGCTCATAAGGGTCGCAGCGATTGCTTTTGTATTAGCGATGCTGTTCATTGCCGCTGAGGTGGGCGCGTCACTTTTACTCGTCTATCGAGAACGCCTGAAGCGGCACGACTGCGATCTCCTCTCCTCCGTGCTCGTTTTTAAAAAGTCGGCCGCCAAGCTTGGTTGGACGGACTACGGATCGGCGCAATTCGATGCAGAATCACCAGGGCTGATTTTCGACGATGATGTGCTTGGCTGGTCGTTGGTTCCCGGCGAACACACAGTTGTTTTCAAGCACAGGGGCTGTCAGGAGATTGAGTGGGAGCGTTTCCCGACCAAAACGACAATCAATGGCGATCACAGTCGGTGGACAGGTTTGCAGTTTGATCCGTCGAAGCCAACTATATACATTTTCGGCGACAGCTTTGTAGAAGGCTGGGGCGTTAATGATGAGCAGACGTTCGCCTATTATCTCCAGATGGCGTTGCAACGATATAATGTAAAGCTGTTCGCAGCACCTGGCTACAATCTGGTCCACACTTACCTTCGCTTTCAACAATTAAAGGCGAATATTCGACCGGACGATATCCTCATCATTGGCTACGCAGATTTCTACGACGCGCGAAATGTTGCAGCTCCGTCGGAACTCCGAGAACTTGAAACATGGATGAACACTAGGGTCGCGGAAGAAAAAAACCGCAAGTTGGGGAAAACACCTAAAGCCGAGATCGGGAAGGACGGGAGCTTAACCATTTCTTTGGTAGACCGGGATTGCCGTATAGTCGTTGACTATTGCAGAAAAACGGACCCTTCGCAGTCCTATATGACAATTGTATCCGCTAAGTTGATTAACGAAATCGCTAGAGAAACAAATGCTAAAATATACTTGCTACATATAGATGGCCTAAAGATAAACACCCTCTTTCAACAGCTTGACAATAATGTAACAACTATCTCAGCGCTTCAAGACGATTTTGGATTTTTCATAAGAGACACGGTCGAATACTTTGATCCGCATCCAGGTCCCTACTGGCATTACGCAATTTCACGCAAACTGCTTTCACAAATTCAATAGTGGGAAGCAACGAAGGTATATTTCCGCCTTGTTCACAGCTCCATTCGCCCCACAGGTCGGGGCGCACCATCATGTTGCACTTAGATTGGTGATGCTTACCACCGCAGGAGCGAGATCGCGAACATGCAACCATTCCGAGGCCGCGAATCGACGCCGCGCATGCTTGATTGCAACCGATGCGCCTTGAACGCTTAAACGCTTGCTCGTTAAGCGATTCGAGGTATCCGCCCCGGTGAGTTTTGCACCGGAAAACTGTCTCGGATTAATCCTTTTTTTGTACTCGCGGGCTAAAATTCAAAGCCAAGGGCAAGACGAATCCACGCTGCCAACAGTTTTTGCCGTTCCTGCCAAAATCTCGCAGCTTTTTGTAATTTGTGCTTGCTTTGTTCCCTGTTTGGGTACATATTGTCCTCTCACTCGTTGAGGAGACGTTGGCCATGTTCCTTGGACTGCTACGGCGCCGCACCGAATGGAAAGCGGCAATCGCCGCCGACGCCCGCCGCCTCATCGAAAGCTTTCACGAACACGCCTATTTCGAGGCGCGCGAAAGAGTCCGGGGCCGCTGCCTCGATGGCGGGCATCCGGCGCGCTATTGGATCGCTGTCAAGCTTGAGATCGCCCGGCGGCAAGGGATCGCGATCGGCCTCGTCGGCGCCGACCTGCGCGGATAGCAATTTCGCGCGAGATTATCGTGGCCGCCAATGTGGCCGGACCAGCAAATACCGGGCAATGGTTTGCGCCATGAGCCGCTGGCGGTAGTCCGTGGCGGGTTTGTCAAATTTTCGAATTTCACAGGGATGCCGAGAAAAAACGGCAGCAGCTTTGACCAGCGGAAGCTGCAGAGGCAGCGTTGCCGGGCGTTCCGGCACCCTCTGCCGGGCCGCAAGCCTCGCTGGACGAGGTAAACGCGATGACCGTCGATCCATTCGATCTCATGGCCCTGGCCGGGTTCATGGCCGTTGGACTGTGGCTAGAAACTGTCGGCGGTAAACATGGAATAGCCGACGAGTTCTTCGCACCAATCCCACTCGCGGCAACCGGCTGCGTTTACGAAGCGTTCCGGAGTCTTATTTACTGAAAATCATCCCCGCGAACTTGTTTATTCCTTGCCTTCCCTGTCCGAAGTTGAATCAGGCCCGGCAAGCTCCGGCGTTTCCGGCAGGCGACCAAAGTTCCCGGCTGGAAGCACAGCCGCCGAGGCGCCGAGCCAGGGGGTCCAAGCCGTTTGAGCGAAGCGCATCCAGAATAGAAACGGATTTGTGGCCTCCAGGAAACGGCCAAAAGCCGCAAAGGACGGCGCTGCTTGCAGGCTGATAGTAATGCGTTCGGCGTCCCCCGCCGGTGATCGGCTATGTGTAATTTCGATGTCGAGATTTGGCAGCCGCGCGGTCGCCTTGGTTTCGTCGAAAAACCCCTGTGGCATTTCTCTATCCGTTTTATTCATCCGGCAAATGGGAGTTCGGCGCCGCGAACGCCAACAGTGCGAATTGGGGCTACGCCCAATCTAGCGCAGGCCATGCGCCGCCGTCCAGAGCATGCCTGGTGAAAGCAGACCGGTTGCGCGAAAAATTCGCGCGAAGGCAACCGCGTTAGAACACGCTCGCGCTCGCAAATCGGATCAGGCGCTAACTCCTTGGACTAGGGAGCACCAGGTCCCAATCGGATGGCTTGCCCTCGGGAACGAAGGCGCCGTCTTCGCGCAGGGAGCCGCGCACCGGCTCCGGCGGGACCGGCGCATAGGCGCGGGCGGAAGGCACGCCAGCGGCGGCAGCGAAATAGGCGTCCGGGATGCGCGCGGGGGGCGCCGGACCGGGACCCACATGCATCGCTAGCGAATCGCCCTGGGGGTGTCCCGCCTGCGCTATATCCATCTCTTCGTCGATTTCCGGCGGATTGGGCAAGTTGTCGCGCGGCGGCTCGGGAGTCGTGCTTGGCCGAAGCTGAGGCTGGCAAATCCGGCGCGGGCCGGCCGTAGTATTGCCGTGCAGCGCGAGATCGACATGGATATGATTATAGTGAAAGATATTGGCGCCGGGGCCAAGCACCGTGGTGAATTGGCCGCAGGCGCCGGCATGGACGTCTTGAAGGAATGCCCGCGTTTGATCGTCGCCCCGGGTCCAATCGCGGACGATCAAAATCTGGCGTCCGTCGCCAAGACGAAATCCGCCAATGTCAAAGGCATTGCCAAAAGCATGTTCGGATATATGTCCGCCTGGCTGATTGTTCATCGTCCGGCAGCTGTAGGCGCCCATCGAATCGATTTCGGCCACCGGCTCGCCGAAACGCGCCAGCGCGGCAGGCTGCACGATCTCTTTGACCCACGCATTAAGCGCGGCGATCATCGGGCAGTCGAGCGTATAAACCGAATTGAAGCGCACCGCCCCATCGAGCAATGCGCTCACCTTGAAGGGCCGGGTCAGGCCGCAAATGCCGGGGCCGTCGATCTCGCGGGCCGGCTGGACATAGGCCGAGACATGGATCAGCTGTTGGGCAAGACAAGCATTTTCTGCCGCGCCGCGCCACGCCGGCCGGTGCGGCCTCTCGTAATTCGAGCAGCCGGCCAGCGCCAACATCAAGGCCGCGGTAACGGCCAATGGCAGAACGCGACGCGCCATTGGCAAGAAATGCGCGCAATATCTTAACCGGCGCTAAAGCATCGCGGTTAATGGATTTGAAACCAAGCCATACAACGAGGCGCGAAGGTCATGCCGGCAATTCAAGTAACGCCCGGAATCGTGATCGATAGGTCCGAACTCGCCTTTTCCTTTGCCCGCGCGAGCGGCCCTGGCGGCCAGAATGTCAACAAGGTGGAAACCGCCGTACAACTGCGCTTCGATGTTGCCCATTCGCCCTCTCTCGACGATGCGGTGAAACGGCGTCTTAAGCGGCTTGCGGGCACGAGGCTCGCCAAGGATGGCGTGCTGGTGATCTTCGCGCGCGCGCACCGTTCGCAGGAACGCAACCGGCAGGATGCGCTTGCGCGCTTGTTACGCTTGATCGCGGCGGCGGCAGAAAAGCCAAAATTGCGCGTGAGAACCCGCCCCAGCCTCGCGGACCGCGAACGCCGAATCGAAACCAAGGTCCGGCGCGGTGAAACAAAGCGCCTCAGAAATATTCCGGTCGAGTAAGCCAATTGCCGTGATGCTCAAGCAGCGCCGACTCCATCGCTGGACCAAACAGGCCATGCCACGCGCCACGCTACAGCGAACCGGGACGTATAAAAGGAACATATAAAAGAAGCCTTTGCCACAGCTTTCGTGGAAATATATGCTCGGCGAAGAAAAAACATTGGGGAGGAAACGATGAAGGCCCGTGCTCGATACGCACTCATGGCGGGATTGATCGCCGCCGCACCTGCAATCGCCGCGCCGGCGCGCGCGGACGAGACATGCCTCTCGCCCTATACGGCCGCGCTCATCAAGGGCCAGGAAGCCTATTTGCATGTCTGGACGCTGGGCGAAAAAGGTCTCGGCGACGAGTCCGACAAGCTTGTCACCATCGACGCCGATCCAAAGTCGAAAACCTATGGCACGGTGATCAGCAGCGTGTCCGTCGGCGGCCGCGGCGAGGCGCATCACATGGGCTTCACCGACGACCGCAAATATCTTTGGGCCGGGCGCCTCGACGACAGCAAGATTTTCGTCTTCGACGTCGGCACCGATCCCTCGAAGCCAACGCTCGTCAACACGATTAGCGATTTTGCCGAAAAGACCGGCTACGTCGGCCCGCATACGTTTTATGCAATTCCCGGCCGCATGATGATCGGCAGCTTGTCGAACAATAAGACCCGTGACGGCGTGACCGGCCTCGCGGTCTATAACAACAATGGCGAGTTTCTCTCCGCCCATCCAATTCCCACTGACAATGGCGGCGACGGATATGGCTACGACCTCGCCATCAATCCCAAGAAAAATGTGTTTCTGACATCGAGCTTCACCGGCTGGAACAATTACATGAGGGATCTCGGCGCGCTCATCAAGGACGCCGAGGCGATGAAGCATTTCGGCAACACAATGGTGCTGTGGAACCTCAAATCCATGCGGCCGGAAAAAATCTTCAACGTTCCCGGCGCAACGCTCGAAATCCGCTGGTCGCTGAAAGAAGACGACGATTGGGCCATCACCTTCTCATCGCTCACTTCGAAACTCTGGCTAATCAACCACGACGCCAACAACGAATGGCAAGCCAAGGAGGTCGCGACGATCGGCGATCCGGCTAAAATTCCGCTGCCTGTGGACGCCTCGATTTCGGCCGACGCCAAGACTCTTTGGGTCAACACGTTCATGGACGGCACGACCCATTTGTTCGACATTTCCGATCCCACAAAACCGGTGCAGATCTATGAGAAAGTCACCGGCAAGCAGGTCAATATGATTTCCCAAAGCTGGGATGGAAAGCGCGTCTATATTACGTCTTCACTGCTTGCGAACTGGGACAAAAAGGGCGCCGACAATGAGCAAGTTCTGCGCGCTTACGATTGGGACGGCAAGGAATTGACGCTCAAATTCCAGGTCGATTTTTTTGGCCAAAAGCTCGGTCGCCCGCATCACATGAAATTTTCGGGTCCGCTCGAGAAAGCCTCGCTCGACATGCCACGCGCGGCATCGCGGTGACGGGGCGCGAGGTCGCGCGTCTTTTCGGGCCGTGCCGGGCAAGTTTGATCGCAGCCGCGGGGATTGTCGCGGCCGCCCTGCCGCTCCGCGCGGAAAACTCCGCGGGCCTTCTGCCGCCACCCGGAAGCTACAGGCTCGATCATATTCAGCGTGTGCCCGCGGGAATCGTGCTTGAAGGCACAAAGTTCCCGCGCGCGCTCTCCCGCTACACGACGGGGGCGATCACGCTCTTTGCATTTTTTTATTCCTATTGCGCCGATCCGAACGGCTGTCCGCTTGCCTGGGACGCGTTCGAGAAAGTGCGGGAGGGCATTGTCGCCCGCCCCAAACTGCATGGACAAGTCCGGCTCGTCTTCATGAGTCTCGACCCGGCTCACGATACGCCGGAAATGCTTACGGGATTTTCCCGCCGCTTTGAGGCGAGCGCGTCCATCGTGCGCTGGCACTTTCTCACCACCTATTCCAATTTATTTCTCAAACCTGTGCTGCGCGACATGGGCGAGGAGATTTCTATCGATCGCGAGGCATCGGGCGGCGGCGGCGTGGTCATAAATCATCTTTTAAAAGTGTTCCTGATCGACAAGCAGGGCTTTGTCCGCGAGATCTATTCGAACCTATCGCTCGATCCCACGATGATTCTCGGCGACATTGAGACGCTGCTGCTCGAAGAGCCGAAGGACAATGAAAATAGGGATTGAGTGTCAATTTGTGTAACGGGCCGCACCTCCTTTTGCTACCGCGATAGCCGCCGGCTCGGCTTCTCGTTGCGATTGCAAAATGAAAGCCGGTGTAGGAAAATTCACTGTCCGCGCTGGACCGCGCAGCGAGAGCCAAAAAGAATCAGCCGGTTTTGAACAAAGTGCTAAGGTATGGTAAATGCGACACAATGCGGGCGTAGTTCAATGGCAGAACGGCAGCTTCCCAAGCTGCATACGAGGGTTCGATTCCCTTCGCCCGCTCCACGCCATAGCTCCTCATAGCAATCCTAAAACACGTTGATTTTACAAGAATTTTTTCTGCTCCCTCTCTTTGTATAGCCGCACAGCGCCACATAGAAATTCGTGGCCATCCCCCGCGATTCCAGCGAATAAGAGAGAATGATTACGGCAGCACACACCGGTCTTTCTGTCCGTTGTGTGGGTCGGAATTTGAGTTGGAATTGATTAAGGGCAATTTCGAAAAATGATACTTTGATCGGCGTTTTGCTAAAAATCGCCGCAATGGTGCTCCAGCAAAACTACGAAGGTCGTTGGGCCGGCGTGTCGCGAGGCTGAGACTCTTCTTACGCATTGTTGTGGTTAATCGCGCCTTCTAGCGCCACGGGTAATCTCGGCCAATTGGCGCCACGAATGGCAATGATTTCGAAAGCGAGACGCATGGCTCTATGGATCGATAGGGATCTTGATTTCAACCCATCCGAGCGCCCCTGTTTATTTTCGAGAATTTCTTCTCGAACCATTCCGGGCGCCCTCGCTCTCTCCTTGAGCACATTGTTTGGCGTCTGGATTCTCTACCTGCGTCCCGCCGCTGCCCCCGTTGCCATAGAAGCGCCAGCGGCCGCACCCGCGGTAGCCGTTGCCTCGAATCCTTATGGCGGGCTGTTCGACCCGCGATCGTCTTCGGGTTTCCCGCCGGTTTCGCTAGCGCAAAGTATGCCGCTCAAATCGACTTTTGAGTCAAATGCGCCGGTATCTGCTGCTGCAATTGCAGAGCCGGAAAGCGTCGTGCCGACGCCGGAACGGGCCATTCCCCAACTTGCCGAGAACGCACCTTTGCCAATACCGCGTCCCGCCGATTTGGGACCGCAGGCAAGCCACGGCCCGTCTCCTGCGGGCCGCAGGTTGGCCCAGCAGAACGGCAGGACCGCCCTCCCAACCACTCCCGCCGATAATCGCACGTTTTTCGAAAAGCTTTTTGGTACGCCGCCTGCGGGGCCTGTCCTAGCCTATGCGGCGCCGGAAGATGGCATTCTTGGTAGTGCACGAAGCCTCACATCCACCCCGTCGTCCCGCTTCGATCGATGGACCGCTGTTTACGATGTCGCGGCCCATACCGTCTACTTGCCCACTGGAACGAGATTGGAAGCGCATTCGGGCCTCGGCAATAGATTAGACGATCCACGTTACGTTAACGAAAGAATGCGGGGGGCCACGCCGCCGAATGTCTATCAGCTTCAGCCGCGAGAGCAGCTTTTCCACGGCGTCCAAGCGTTGCGCCTCATCCCGGTTGGCAGTGGTGACGTCTATGGACGGACGGGCCTTCTCGCACACACGTACATGCTCGGCCCGAATGGTGATTCGAACGGATGTGTGTCCTTCAAGAACTACGCCGCATTTTTGCAGGCCTATCAAAATGGCGAGGTGAAACGTCTGGCCGTCGTCACTCGTCTAAACTAAACGCTGCACTCCGCCTCCTTGATGGCTATAGATCATGCTGGAAGCACAGCCCGGCTTTCCAGGCGAAAATGTATCTCTTCGTCACGTTCCTTGCTGCTCACCATAGCCTATGCCGTGTTCAGGCATTTCCACTTATTACCGGGCCAGCTCTCCATCGGCTTCAATAGCGCACCCGCACGTATTCGCCGGGCGCATCGCAAATCGGCGCCAACTCTCCATCGCCCGGCAGGCGCGCCGGCACTTGCTTGCGCGATTGACGCGTGATCCATTTGATCCAGTCAACCCACCAGCTGCCCTTGTATTTGGTTGCGGCGGCGACCCAATCCTCGTATTCGCCAGCCGGTGCCTTGCCCCGCCAATACTGATATTTCGGCTTGCCCGCCGGATTGACAACACCCGCTATGTGGCCTGAACCGGCGAGCACGAAGCGGACCTTGCCGCCAAGAAGTTTGGCGCCGATAAAGACCGATTTCGCCGGCGCGATATGATCCTCGCGCGCGGCCAAATGGTAGACAGGCAGGGTAATTTTCGAAAGATCGAGGGTCTTTCCGCCGAACTTCGCCTTGCCTCTGGCCAACCTGTTTTCGAGATAGCAGTGGCGCAGATAGGCGAGATGGTTCGCCGCGGTCATCCGTGTCGAATCCGAGTTCCATGCCAATAGATCGAAAGCAAGCGGCGGATTACCCTTCATGTAATTATTGACCACGAAGGACCAGATGAGTTCCTCGGGCCGGAGCATATTGAAGGCGCTAGCCATCGCCGAGGCCTCGAGATAGCCGGTCGCCGCCATTTTTTTTTCGAGTGCGCGCAAACTCTCCTCATCGGCAAAGACCCTTAGGTCGCCCGCGTGGCTGAAATCGGTCTGGGTCGTGAAGAATGACGCGCTTGCGATCCGCCTGTCGCCGGTCTCCGCCATATAGGCGAGCGTCATGGCCAGCAGGGTGCCGCCAATGCAATAACCGATCGCGGTTATTTCGGATTCGCCGGTTGCTTTTTTGATTGCGTCAAGGGAATCATAAATGCCTTCCCGCATATAGGCTTCGAACCCCTTGTTGCGGTGGCGCGTGTCGGGATTGACCCACGATATCATGAAGACGGTGAGGCCTTGCGATACTGCGAAGCGCACGAAGCTTTTTTCGGGGTTCAGATCGAGAATATAGAATTTATTGATCCAGGGGGGAATGATCAGCAATGGCCTCTTGAAAACCGTATCGGTTGTGGGCGCATACTGAATGAGTTCTATGAGATCGTTACGAAATATGACCTTACCTGGGGTCGCCGCAATCGTGACGCCGAGCTCGAACTTCGAGGAATCGCATTGGCTGATTTTGAGCGTGCCCTTGCCGGCCTCCATATCCTGCGCTAGCAGCGCAGCGCCACGGGCGAGATTGTCGCCGCTCGATGCCCAGGTTTCCTTGATCAGCTCAGGGTTGGTGGCAAGGAAATTCGATGGCGAAAGGGCACTCGACATCTGCCGCAGGTAGAATCTTGCCTTGTCGCGAATATGTGGATCGACATCGTTCGAGCGCAGCACAAGATCCTCGGCCCAATGCGAGACGATGGAATGCGCCTGCCGCAAGAAATCGAAGAACGGGCTCTCACGCCATTCCGGCGCGGCAAACCTTTTGTCCGAGGGGTCATAAGGCACGAACGGCTTTTCCTTCTCGCCGGACATCCGGCGCAAACTATGCGCCCAAAGGCCGAGGAACTTTACCGTCAAGGAAGATTGCGCTTCGAGGGTTCGGGCGGGGTCACTCAACCAATGCTCGGCAATGCGGCTAATCGAACGGATCGCGTCGGCAAGTCCATTTGAAATATCGCTCTTGGCCTCGTTGTCTTCCGGCTGCTTGAAATATGCGGCGAGCATTCTGCCGCCCTGTTCAACAAGCCGTGCCATATTATAGGACAAGCGTTCAAAGTCGGGTGCGCCCTCCGATTCGCGCGCGGCTTCCGGCGCCCCCGGGACCAGCGCCGGACCTTCGCTATTAGGAGTGGCAGACGCGTCAGCCGCAACGGCCGCCGAAACTTTCTTGGATGCAGCGGGTTTTGGTGATCTGCCAGGGTTCGCAGTTGTTGTAATTTCAGGCTTTGGCGGCACAAGCTGACGCTCGATCCGCGTGGCCTCCAAGGGCTTGGTTTTTCTCGAGCTCATTAAATTTCCACGCTTTCGTGCGGTTCAAAACACCTGTTCTGGTATCGCAATATCCGCGCAGCGTTTTGCCGCGGTTCCGACACAATAAACTTGGATTGTACCGGCAGGCAACCAAACAAAGCTGCGGCACCGGCACGCTGAAATGCAACAAAATCGGCTCCTTCACCTTTACGCGCCATTTGTGACGCTGGTGGCGCTTGCCGGGATTTGTCTTGGCTTTGTTCCGCTTGTTCATGCGCAAGAATTAAAACTGGGCCCCTCGCCGCTTGACACCTTGAGGCATACGAAAATTTGGGCTGACGTTCCGGAGGCAAAGGATTTCGTGCGCGAGACAAGGCGGCCGCCGGACAATCTCACCTATCAGCCGGTAACCGGAACCGATCCCGAACGGCCGAAGCTGAAAAGCAAGGCAGAGCTTGAGGCCCTGGAAAACGAGCTTGAGCGCGCGGCCACGCGCAACAATAAGAAAGCTGGCAAACTCCCGAGCATCAAAAAGCCCGCTGCCATCACATCGGTCAAGCGCGAGTAGCGCTAAGCAGATTGAGGCCGCGTTGCAGGTGGCCGCTTCCTCGACGTAGCTGGCACGCGCGTTTAATCGATCAGCCCGGCCAGACGCTGAAAGACCGCATCGTTTTGACTTGCCGGAACTTGCCGCCGCAAACCAAGCAACGGGGCTTTGGCGAAATTTAAAAGCGTCGCCAATGTCGCGTCGAGCGGCACCGTGGAACCGTCGCTCTCGCTGATCACAATGGCGCGCAGCTCAAGCGCGTGCCGCAAAATCACGTCCTGCGCGGAAAGGACATGGCTCAGCGTCCCAAGATAACTGCCGGCGACGAGGATCAAAGGCTGGTTGAGCGCGAGCATCAAATCCAGCACTGTGTGGCACTCGTCGAGCGGAACCATGACGCCGCCGATGCCTTCGATCAGCAAGACACCGTCGTTTCGCGCGCTTGCCGCGCGGCAAAAATCGACGACTTTCTGAACATCAATCGCTCTAGCCTCGGCCCGTGCCGCCATGTCCGGGGAAAGCGGCGCACGAAAACGCCACGGCGAGACGCGTTTGAGCTCTTCCCGGTTGACTTCGTGGCCTAGCGACTCGAGGAGTACAGCCGGATCGCTGCCTGACGGCGCGGCCGGATCGAAGCCGCTCACGAGAGGCTTTAAAGCATTGACCGGTTGCCCGAGACCTCGAAAATAACGGATGAGGCCAGTGGCGACAAAAGTCTTGCCGACGCCAGTCCCGGTGCCGGTTATGAAGACGGCGGGCATTTGGCGATTTCCTTGCGCGCGGGCGTAAATGCGGCGAGAGCCCGCACCGCATCGGCGAGGCGGGCGATCTCTTGATCGGGATGCTGGGCCGTGAAGGCGAAGCGCAGTCGCGCGGTGCCAGCCGGGACCGTCGGCGGCCGGATCGGCGCCACAAGAAAACCTTCCTCCGCCAATTTTCGTGATGCATGAACCGCCGCCTCCGGCTCGCCAATGATCAGCGGGACAATCGGGCTTTGCGCTTCGGGAAGGCCAAGACGAGAGGTGAACGCCCGCGCCTTGGCGAGAGGTTTTGCGGTAAGTTCGGGCTCGCTTTCGATGATCGTCAAGGCGGCGATCGCCGCCGCCGCCATCGCTGGAGGAAGAGCCGTCGAATAAATTAAAGTCCGGGCACGCGTTTTCATCAAATCGATCACGGCCCGCGACGCGCATAAATATCCGCCGTAGCCGCCGATCGCCTTGGACAATGTTCCCATCTGCAATGGTACCCGCTCGGCGCTAGCAGCATGTGCCGACCCGCGGCCATTGCCGATCACGCCGAGGCCATGGGCGTCATCGGTCATGAGCCAAGTATCGAAGTCGGCGCAAAGAGCCGCGAGGTCATGCAAGGGGGCAAGATCGCCGTCCATGGAAAACACCCCGTCGGTGACGAGCAGGGCGTTCCGCACGCGGGCGCGGTTTTCACTGAGCAACGCTCTTGCATGCGCAACGTCGTTGTGCCGGAACGCCAAACTGCGTGCGCGAGAGAGTTGCGTCCCAGCCCAGAGGCAGGCATGCGCGAGTTCGTCGATCAAAATGAGATCCGGCGCGCCAGCAAGCACCGGGACGATGCCGGTATTGGCGAGGTAGCCAGAACCGAAAACGCAGGCGGCTTCGGTTCCCTTGAGCCGCGCGAGCCTCGCCTCCAGCTCGCGAAATAACGGATAATTTCCTGTCACGAGGCGCGACGCGCCGGCGCCCACGCCATATTGCGCAATCGCGGCGATGGCCGCTTTCTTGAGCGCCGGATGGTGCGAAAGGTTTAAATAATCGTTGCAGGAGAAGGACAGCAAGCGGCGGCCATCGCGTTCAATCCATGGGCCTTCCCCGCGAATACTCTCGGCAAGCACCCGCCGCAGAGAGGCGCGCTCCAACTCCGCCAATTTGGAGGCGGCAAAATCATCCAAGGATTGCATAGGTGTCATCGCGAAGAAGAATCGCTGAAAATTCGCAAGCTATTTTTTCATGATATACAAACATTGGCTTGGCAGTCGATGTTTTGATCGCAGCTTCGGGTTAAGATAATGCAACGGCAGAATGAGCCAGTTTTTATGAAGCGGGTTCAGGAAACCGGGATAGTTTTTACGGGGCCAACTTGTGAATAATCTTACCAAAATGTTTCACGTGAAGCATTTTGGTAAGGTTTTTTGCGAAAATCCTACTATCGAGAAACAAGGGTCGCCGGGCACTGCGTAAGATTGGGCAAAAGAATTGTCTTTTGCGGCAAGCCCAGCAAGACCACGGCAGCCGCAATGCCGGGAACCGACCGCAAGGTCCATTGCCGACCCTGGAGCCCGCGCTAGTCGGCGAGGCCACCCCCGTGGAATGGCGGGTGTCGGACACGCTTGTGCCTTATGCGGACGCCGTGGCCTTCATGGAGGCACGGATCGCGGGGATCGCCGCTGGCGCCACGCCCGAACTTATCTGGCTTCTCGAACATCCGCCGCTTTATACGGCCGGAACATCCGCGCGCGCGGCGGATCTCTTGGAGGCGCGATTCCCCGTGCACAAGAGCGGCCGGGGCGGGCAATTCACATACCATGGGCCGGGCCAGCGGGTTATTTATGTGATGCTCGATCTCAATCGCCGGAACCCAGATCTGTGCGCTTTCGTGTGCGCGTTGGAAAACTGGATCATCGCGGCGCTGAATACTTTTAATGTCGTGGGCGAGCGCCGCGCAGGCCGGATTGGGGTCTGGGTCGTGAGGCCGGAAAAACCGCGCGGCGTAAACGGCGAGATCGCCGAGGACAAGATCGCCGCGATTGGGATCAGGGTCCGGCGCTGGGTGTCGTTCCACGGCATATCGCTCAACGTCGCACCGGATCTTACGCATTTTTCCGGCATCGTGCCTTGCGGCATTCCTGCAGCGCAGTTTGGGGTGACGAGCCTTCGCGATCTTGGTCTTGCGGTGACCATGGGCGAAGCTGATACCGCGCTACGCGCAACATTCGAGCCGATTTTTGGGGCGACGGCGTGGAAATAATGCGAGTTTCAGATTCTCAAACGACTGGGATTCAGCGCGACGCGTTTCCCGTCCATATCGGTTACTTTGCGTCTGCTCCGTCAAGGCCGAGAGGCTTGGCCACACCTGGCTGTTGCGGAAACAGCGGCGCCGCAGCACCGGACCGGCGGATCAGATCGCGCACGTCCGGTCTAAATGCGAGATCGTCCCAGGCGCCTCCGACATCGAACTGAAATTTTGGGATTTCCTTCCCGGGCTTGACCATGCCGGCGGAAGGCATGGCTACAGCATGCAGATCGAGCCGGCGTTCGCCGAAATCCACGGTACCACCAAACCCAAGCTTGAGGCTCGGGTTTTCGAGCGTGCCTTCCTCGATGTGGGCTACGCCCTTAACGAAGCGCATCCCGAAACCGGCCCGCGCGAAAGCGGTCCGGCCGCGATGAATATTGGCGAGAAGCGCGAGCGGGCTTTGGTCGATCCGGTGCAAGACCGAATCGAGATCGATCCCTCCAACTTGCCCTTGCGCAACGTCGATTTGCGCCGTCCCATCGAGGTTGCGCATAAGGTCGTTCATGCTGGCCCCAGCGCTTTCGAGGTTGGCCGTGCCTGTCACGGCTCCGTAAAATTGCGGCCATCCGAAGGCATGGAACGACATCGCTTCGAGGCTGGCGCCGGTGATCGCGCCTGTGGCCTGCACGCCGACGCCGTTCCCGCTCATGTCGAATGTTGCGCGGCCCTTGATCGTGCCTTGATATGCCTTGGCCCCGGCAAGGGTCAATTCCACGCGACCGCTGTTGCGCACCAGCGAAAAGGCCGCGTCCTCAATCTCGAAATGCGAAAGAAGCATCTGCGACGCTGAGACGCGGAAATCAAGATCGGCCGAGCCACTTCCCTTCAAATCGAACGGATCGCGATTCCACTGGCCATCCAGCCCAGTGGCGGGCGAAAGACTTGCCAGGAAGGGCCTGAGCGACAGCCGGTTTGCCGCCAAGGTAGCGGAAAGCACCGAAGCCCCGCTGTCGCGCGCCTGAAATGCCAATGTACCTTCGATATCGTTTCCATCGGCCTGCAAGCGCAGGCCTGAACAGACCGCGCGCGCCGCCGTGATGGTGACCTCGCATTTGGCGTCAAAATCATTGAAGGGTCCAGGCAACGGGATAAAATATCCGGCTTGTTCCAAAACCGCTCGCGCTGACAGCGCGGCAGCGTGAGCGTGGCCGTTGAATTGCCATTTCGGCAGACTTGCAAGTTCGCCACCGGCCGACAACGAGAATGAGTGTGCGTCGATCGTGAAACTGAGAGCGGATTGCCGGCCCCGCAACAACCCGGCCGGGCTTGCAAGGGAAGCGACGATCGCGGCGTTATCTCCGCGAATTCGGACTTGCCCCGTCATGAGCGCCGCCGCGCCAGGGATGCGCCAGTCTAGTGTCATGTTGATGGCGTCGACCGATAGATCTGGCGATAGATGCTTGCTTATCAGCCGCGCGTGGCCATCGATAAATGTCACCACGGCGCCAAGGCTAGCTGCGGCGGTCGACGCGGCCTCGGCGGTTGCGGGCGAGGCGTCCGTGGCGCGGCCACTCACGCTGTCCGGGGACACCGGCCGGCCATCGAGATAGATATCCATGTCCGGCTGATCGAGGGTCGCCGACGCGATCTCGATCTGGCCAAGGAATAGCGGCGCAAGCCGGACGTATGCCTTAAGATAACGCGTGTCGATACGAAGCGCGCCGGAGGGATCGGCGAGGCTGACGCCATTTATGCTGATATGGGGTTGCGGCAGGACAACAAAGACCGCCCGGCCCCGCGTAGTGGCGGCAAGCCCCGTCAAATGCTGGATTTGTGTCGCGATTTCGTTGCGCAAGGCCGCATTCGAAAAGATCCAAGGCGCCACGGCCGCCGTGACCGCAACAAGGATGGCGAGGCCCGCGGAAATGATGATTGTGAGCGACAGAATTTTTCGAGACAGCGGGGAGGAACCAGAAAGGACCATTGCCGATTCGACCCTGGCTCTTAGGCCGCCCCTGATGGGAATACGCAAAACTAAAGCATTGTCACGCGAAGGAGATGCCGGATCTTTTCAGAAAATAGCAGGACTTAAAAAGCCGACTTTCGGCACGTTTACTTGAAGCAGGAATCAGTTGGCGCCAAGTGGTGATTTGGTCTTCGACTTTGTCACCATCAAGGCGGAAAGCATCGATCTTAGCGGGGACAGGCTCGTCTTGCCGGTTTCAAGGCAGCAGGCCGTCCGATCCTAGTAAACGCGGGCGTCGCTGCAGCCAGCGCGGCAGCGCGTCTCTTTACAGGCCCGGTGTTGGTATACCGGCACGGTGGCGCGACGGCGGTTGACGATCGCTAGGCGAACCCGCGGCGTCCGTTGCGGCGCCGCGCCGGTTATCAGCTGGGGAACCGAACTCCGCGCGCAAGACCGCTAAAAGTTGCTCCAATCCGAACGGCTTTTGCAGCACGGCGCGGCCCGCATGCCGCGCTGGCAGGCCCGAAATGCTGTACCCCGTCGTGAAAAAGAAGGGGCATGCACGCGCGGCGAGGATGTCGGCGACAGGATCAATCCTTTGTGAGCCAAGGTTCACGTCGAGGATTGCGCCATCGATCCGTTCGCGGCCGATTAATTCAAGGGCGGTGGGAATTTGCGCGGCGGAACCGGCCACATCGAAGCCAACCTCCAGGAGCATTGCTTCGATGGCGAGCGCGATAAATGGCTCGTCCTCGACGACCAATATTCGCTGTCTATTCGGCGCGGTGTCTTTGCCGGCAACCATGATATTACTGCTTGATCGCTTGAAAGCCCAAATTCTTTGCCGCGTCTGATTGTCAAAGTCCAGACAATTATCATTCATCTATGTTTTGATCCGGCTTGGTGACGCGCGATTGGCGCGTGACGATCAGGGCCGCCAGCGTCACCCAAACCCAGCCAAAAATAAGAAGCGTGCCACCGAGCGGGGCGGCCATGGGAAACAGTCTTGTTCCGGCGAGCGCGCGCGCGGAGAGATCGCCGCCAAACAACAGGCTGCCGGATAGGAATAATACCGCCGCGCCGAGAAACCAGATGCCACGGTGCGGCGCGGCCAAGGCAAGCCCGCAAACGGCAAGGGTAGCGGCGGCGTGGAGCAGCAAAAAATTGGCGGCCGTTTGCAGCCTGGGATCGGGCACGCCATGCGCTGCGGCTGCGGCCAAAATTATTCCGCCCGCGCCGGTCAGTCCGGCCATAGCGGCCGCCGCGCATGCCCATTTACGCACCGTGCAAGACCTTTGGTTCAGCGGCCGGAACCGGAACCTTAGTCTTTCATGGCGAACTGCGATAGGGTCTTCGCATCGCTTTTGGTCCGGCGCGCAATGCTCGGCGCCGCGCAAGCGGCTTGCAAATCTCGAAAAGCGCGTTACCGGTTTCTTATTTTTTAGGGCTTAATCTTCAATTTCTACCGGAAGGGAGAAGTGCAGATGCGTCCCCGACTTGTTTGTTTGGCCGCCTTGGTAGCCTTGGCCGGCATTGGCGGCGAGGCTTTTCCGCAAGAAAAGGGCACGCTCGAACCGGTGCGGCTGCCGCCGCTCGCACATCCAGAGGACCCCTCCACGCCTGCAAAACAATTGTTCGGACGCCAAGTCGTGCCGGCGGCTTTGGCCGCGCGCACCATCGGATTTTATTCGCGCGGCTGCCTTGCGGGCGGCCAGGCTCTGCCAGTCAACGGTCCAGCTTGGCAGGTAATGCGGCTCTCACGCAACCGCAATTGGGGGCACCCGGCTCTGCTTGCGTTTCTCGAACGTTTTGCGCGGAAGGTGCCAACCGTCAGCCATTGGCCTGGAATTCTCGTTGGCGACATGTCGCAACCACGCGGTGGGCCGATGCTCACTGGGCACGCCTCGCATCAGATCGGTCTCGACGCCGATATTTGGCTGACGCCGATGCCCAACCGCGACCTGTCGCGCGTGGAGCGCGAGGAAATGTCGGCGGTCACCATGGTACGGCCGGACCGGCTTGACGTCGATCCGGAGAAATGGACGCCGGATCATCTCGCGGTCATCCGGGCGGCGGCGCAAGACCCGGCGGTGCAGCGCATTTTCGTCAACGCGGCGATCAAAAAAGCGCTGTGCCGCGAGGCCACGGGCAATCGTTCATGGCTCGGCAAGGTCCGCCCGTACTTTGGGCATGATTATCATTTTCATGTCCGCCTTGCTTGTCCGGTTGGGGAAGAGGCCTGCCGCGATCAAGATCCTGTCCCGCCGGGAGACGGCTGCGATGCCTCGCTCGCCTGGTGGTTTTCGGATGCAATCCTGCATCCGGTGCCAGGTCCTGAAAAGCCGAAGCCGCCCCTGACGATGGCGCAATTGCCGCCCGAATGTGAAAGCGTCCTCACTGCGCGCTGAAAATTGGTTGGCGTGGCGTGCCGCCGGCCATCGTTTCGAACGCAAGATCAGATGAGCGCTAATTTTTTTCCGTGGGGGCAGGGGTTTCGACCAATTCCAGCGGCTTCATTTTTATATGATGCAGCTTGGTCTTGTGGTGTTCGGTCACGCTGCGCCCCATGACGATGGGCGCCTGCACTATGACATGCCGGGCGCTGGCGGGCTCGCTCGTAGGCACAGGGTGATCTATCTTGCTGCCGGCCCCCTTGGGCGTCCCCCCGGCGAGAGCGGCGCCTGACGCGGCGAGGCTTGAAAATATGAATATTCCAAATATTCGTCCGATTGTCATTACGTAACTCCAACACGCGGGCATCCGTTCAGTGAATGCCGCATACGTGTTAACGCACCAAATACCAAAAACGTTGCGCCGCTGATTGCGCGCAACTGGATTTTCCGCCGGTTTATTTCCAAGCGAGGTGATGCCTGCATAAAATGAATATTCGATTGCTGCCGTGCCTTGCCGCACGTAAGATTCTCTGGTGCATGAACTCCGTTCGGGATTGCCCGGACTACGCCACGCGGCTATGGCGGCGCGATGCCGATGGGACAAATAACGCCAGTGCCGCCGAGGCCGCAATAGCCGCGCGGATTTTGCGCCAGATATTGCTGGTGGTAGGCTTCGGCGTAATAAAAATCTGGCCTCTCGAGGATCTCCGTCGTGATCGGCCCGAAGCCCCGCGCGGCCAATGCCTTGGCGAAGGCAGCCTTGCTGGCCTCAGCGCTAATCCGCTGGGCTGCGTTTTCGACATAGATGGCGGAGCGGTATTGTGTGCCAACATCATTGCCCTGTCGCATCCCTTGGGTCGGATCATGGCCTTCCCAAAACGTCTTTAATAGTGTTTCATAAGAAATCCTCGCCGGGTCGAAAGCAACCAGCACGACTTCGTTATGGCCGGTCAACCCGGAGCAGACTTCCTCGTAGGTGGGATTCGGTGTAAGGTCGCCCGCGTATCCGGCTGCCGTCACGTGGATACCCTCGCCAAGCTCCCAGAACTTGCGCTCGGCGCCCCAGAAACAGCCCATGCCGAATAGCGCGGTCGCGATGCCCCGCGGAAAGGGAGGCATTAGTCCGTGCCCGGTTACGTGATGCGTTCCAGCGGTCAAAACCGGGTCCGGCCGTCCGGGCAGAGCCTCGGCGGCATCGGGCAGAGACATGCGTTTGCGAAACGAAAACATGAGCCGCATCCTTTGGGGACGTCATCCATCCCCTGCTAAGTGGGTCTTATGCCGCGAGCCTGCAATGGGGGCCGGCGCGGCCGGGCATGGGCATTCAACGGCTCGAAAAACCAAATCCCGGTGCCGGTTTGGCGCCAAGCCAGTTGGCCAAACATCCGGCGGCGCCCGCGGCGAGCCACACCGGTAAACGCATAAGATCGGTCAAAACGGGATTCCAAAGGAACGGATGAAGATGACGTTCAAGGAAGGCCTGAGCCAAGGCCAGCATGCCTGGAGCGAGCGCCATGAGCGACTCCCCGAGCGGCGTAACGTGGAGAGTTGCGTTCGCGACAGAGCGCGTGACGTCAACGAGGAGAGTGACGAAAGCTGTCGCCAACAAGCAAAGGCCTAAAAAACGCAAAACAAGCCGGAACATGATTTAAGCGAAACTTCCTCCGCCAGACCACCTTTGAACTTATCGCATGATCAGATCCAAAAAGTCTTCGATTTTTTGGAATTATGCTATAGCTTAGCCGAGACTACCAAACCAAGCCCCGATATGGACCCGCCGTTGGAACCCGAAAAGGCGGCAGCGGGTACTCACAGTCCAGAGACTGGCCTTTAGCGCAATTTCTCGCCGGTCACCCCGGCGTTCGCATTGCGTTTGAACATGCCCGCGCCTATATTCCACGTCGATTCCCTTCTCGGCTGTTTTGTTTGGCTTCGCTGGCAGTATCCGCGAACAACGCCGGGTTTTCCGTGTCCGAGCGGACAGGAGACATACATGAGCAATGCGCCGCTGATGCCCAAGGCGACCGCCGTCTGGTTGGTCGAGAACACCTCGCTGACTTTCGAACAAATCGCCAATTTTTGCAAACTTCACCCGCTGGAAGTGAAGGGGATCGCGGACGGCGAAGTAGCGGCCGGGATCAAGGGGCATGACCCAATCACGTCCGGACAGTTGACCCGCGAGGAAATCGCTGCGGCCGAAGCACAGGAGACACGCCAGCTGCAGCTCGCGGTATCGAAGGTTCGGCTACCAGAGACGGGCCGCAAGCGCGGCGCCCGCTACACGCCGCTGTCGCGGCGGCAGGATCGTCCGAACGCCATCCTCTGGCTGGTTCGCAATCACCCGGAGCTGAAGGATGCGCAGATTATGCGTCTCGCCGGCACCACCAAAACCACGCTGCAAGCGATCCGCGACCGGACGCATTGGAATTCGGCGGCATTGACGCCAGCCGACCCTGTCACGCTCGGGCTCTGTTCGCAATTAGATCTCGACGCGGAAGTCAACCGTGCCGCCAAGGAGCGCCCGCAGCCCGAGGAAGACCGCGGTCAAACCCTCGTGCCCAGCGAAGTTACGACGCGCGAATCCCCCAAAGAACCAATGACCAAAAGTGAAGTGTTTGCCAGTGCGGGCACCGCGAAAGCAGAACCGGAAGCCAGCATCGACGTGGATTCCGTTTTTGCCAAACTCAAAGATCTAAACACCAAGGAATAGCAAATTGGGCCGAGGAGTTATACGCCGGCAGGCGCGCCGCACGGCAAGAGCCAGGGTGCGGTAATCTCCTCAGGCCGCCGCGTCCGCTCCGGACCCGGAGAACGAGGCGGCGCCATCGCCGCTGTTTTCTTCAAATTTCTGAACCATCCCGTCGCCGTCGCCGGCAGCGCCTTCGCCCGGAATAAACGCGTCGAAAGCGGCCCAGAAGAGCTCGCGCAGGGGGTCCCGCTCCATCAGGATTTCGTGGCGGGCGTACGCCAATGTGAGGCACTTAGCTGCCTTGAGGCGGCTTGCGAAATGTTCCGTCGCGGCGGTATCGACCACGCGGTCGGCGCCGGCTGCGACGATCAAAACCGGGGTCAAAATCCGGCGGGGGTAAGCCACTTCCTCGAAGCGCCGAATCAATCGGAAGGCGGCATTGATCCAGCCGATCGTCGGATCGCCGATGGCAAGTTCGGGCGCCGCCTCGATAATTGCCGCCGCGCGGGCATGGCGGCTTGCATCGGACGTCAATAGATTGCCCTCGAAGCGCGCCGCCATATAGGGCTTTGGACCGCCGCCGGGCACGAAACGGCGGCCTTGCCCGAGCAGCACCAGGGCCTTAGCGAGACGGCGCAGGGCGCGCTCGAAGCGCAGCCCATAAATGGCAATCATTGGCGCGGTCAGGACCATGCGCGCGAAAGGCGAGCGGCCAGTGTGCGCTTTCGCCAGGGCGATCGTCGCGCCCATGGAATGAGCAAGCGTAAACCACGGCGGCCGACAGTAAGGTTCGAGAACCTGTTCCACCAAGGCGTCGAGGTCACGCTCGAAGCCCCGGAAATCGCCGATATGGCCTTTGCGGGGATCCTTCGCGAGCCGGCCGGAGAGGCCTTGCCCGCGCCAATCCAGGATCGCGACATCGAAGTTCCGGGCGAGCAATTCAACGATGACTTCAAAATATTTTTCGATGAATTCCGCGCGGCCCGGCAAGATTGCGACCGTTCCGGCGCAAGCTTGCCCGCAGTTCCAGCGCGCCGCCCGCAAGGTCCAATTGTCCCGCGCAACAATGGCCGAGACGATGGCGCCAGGAGGCGCCGGATTTTCCAAGACCGTGCAATGTTCCATTTGCTCCAGCGCTCGACTCCGGGCTAGCCCCAGCCTATCATTTCGTTTCGCCCCGATGCATGCAACTGAATTAGAGTTATGATTTGCAGCCTCAATAAACGCATTCTTCGAAGGCCGGCTCGATGCTTCCGGCCCATTGCTTCTTGAACTTCTTAACCAGCCGCTCGGCTTCGCTTGCCTCCGCGAGAACCGCATCGAGTGGGTCGAGATACATAGTTTCGTCAATACCGCGCGCATCGCGCCGGTTGCGCCTTGCAAGACCCATGCGGGCAATCTCCAAAACTTCAGCCGCGACCGCGCGCAAATGCCGCCCGTGGATCGCCGCCGCAAGGCCGAGACGCGGAACGTCCGCCCGCAATTTTTCCCGCGCCTCGGAGCTCCAGGTTTTCACAAGGTCGAAGGCCGCGTCGAGCGCCGCAGGTTCGTAGAGGAGCCCCACGAAAAGTGCCGGAAGTGCCGGAAGGAAAGGCCGGGGTCCGACGTCCGCGCCGCGCATTTCGAGATAGCGTTTCAGCCGTACCTCCGGAAAAATGGTGGTAAGGTGATTGGCCCAGTCGGCGAGCGTCGCCTGCTCGCCCGGGAGTTGCGCGAGCTTAGCCTTCAAAAGGTCGCGAAAATCGGCGCCGGCCACGTCGTGATAGATGTCGCCGCGCTTGACGAAATACATTGGTACCGACAGCGCGTAATCGACGTAACGCTCGAACGACATCCCTTCCTCGAAAGCAAAAGGCAACAAGCCGGTGCGAGCATGGTCGGTATGGCGCCACACCTCCGAGCGCGCCGAAAGATAGCCGTTGAGCCTGCCCTCCATGAACGGCGAATTGGCGAAGAGGGCCGTCGCGACCGGCTGTAGGGCGAGTGAAACGCGAAGCTTTTTGACCATATCGGCTTCGCTCGAAAAATCGAGATTGGTCTGCACGGTGGAGGTGCGAAACATCATCTCGAGCCCGCGCGACCCTACCTTCGGCATATATTTCGCCATGATCGCATAGCGCTGCTTGGGCATCAGAGGAATTTCGCCGAGCCGCCATTTGGGGCTCATGCCGAGCGATAGAAAACCTATCCCTAACGGCGCGGCGGCTGCTTCGAGCGCCGAAAAATGGGAATCGAGCTCGGCACTGGTTTGATGGATGTTGCCGAACGGCGCGCCGGAAAGTTCGAATTGACCGCCCGGCTCGAGCGATATCCCGGCCCCGCTCGTTACATCGTAGAGACCAATGATATTCGGTCCGTCGTTGACCGGGGCCCAGCCGAGCCTCTTTTGCATTTCTTCCAGAAGAGCACGAATCCCTGCTTGGCCCCGCGCGGGCAGGCCTTCATAGGGCACGGGCGACCGGCCGGCCCGGTAAAATGGAATTTTCTCGTGCTCGGTGCCAATCCGGAATTGCTCCGGCGGCCGCGCGCCGTCCGCGATCCAGGCGACCAGTTCATCGCGCGACGTGATGGGTGTAAAATCCGTGACGTCGCGAGCCATTGCCACACTTTCACTTGACAGCCATCTTCATGCGGCTTGGCGCAACAGGTGCGGCTCGCCGTTTATTTAAGAATTCGCGGCCGGGTTTCATCAGTCGTCCCCGCGCCGCTACATAGGCGGGCGAAAGTTCTGACGCAATAAAGAGCGGCGGGACGGATGCACGAGAAGGCTTCCCGATCACATGTCTCATAAGATCGGGAAGGAATCGTTCAGTGGCGCTTCCCACTCATGATGTCACTGATTTCGGCCTGAATTCCGTCTTGCCGCGGACCCGCAGACGGCGCTGCGCCAGGCTGCAGCATTTTCGTGAGGGCCTCAAGGCCCGCCTGGATTGTGGCCGCATCGAGTCCCGGCCCTTGAGGGCTTGCGCCGGAGGAAGAGGATCCCGACGTCGGGCCAGCCCCCGGCCGGCCGGCGAGGTTGCCAAGGATCGTCCCCAAAATGCCACCAAGGCTGCCCTGCCCGCCCGTTGGGCCGGGGCCAGCCCCAGGCGCCGGAGACTGCGATGGCCCCCCCGGATTCTGGCCGCCCCTCAAAATCTGCCCGAGGATGGAGCCAAGCCCCCCAGACCCGCCCGCGGGGCTGGAGGTGGAAGAGTCTCGTGGATTATTTGGGGGCGGAGAAGTATTGCCGCCGAGAATCTGGCCCAGAATGGGGCCAAGGCCGCCCTGCCCCGCGGCATTTGCGAGCTGCCCGATGATCCCGCCAAAGCCCTGGTTTTGCAGGGATTTCGTGAGGCCACCGAAAATCATCGAGGCGATCACCGGGAGCATTCGGGTCAACATATCGGAGCTGAGCCCCGTCGCGCTCGAAGCTCGCAGGACGATCTGCTCACGCGCACTTTCAGAACCCAGGATTTGGCTAAGATTATCGCCGCCCTTTTGCACGGTGGCCGGTTCCTGCGCGGCGGCCGGATCGTCGAAAGCCGCCAAATGCTGGCCCTCTCCCAGCGCGCCAACGAATGATCCAAGCCCAACTGGATGCGAAGCCCGCTTCAAGAGCTCTTCGGACAGCGCCGGCATGACGGCTTTAACCGCAGCATCCGCCTCTTCGGGCGTGATGTTGAATTGTGCGGCCAAATTATCGATTGCTTGGCCCCCCTGGGCATTTCGTAAGATCTCGTAAAGATTGTACATTGGCAGTCCTCCACAGATTGCCGCGCGATGCTTGCAGACGCAACAATGTCCAGCAAGAAACGATCCCATGTTACAAGACCTTGAGACGTTTTGCGAGCCGTCCCGTAACGATATAGGCGGCGATTGCGGACCTGGGGCCGAACAGCGTTTAACCGAAAGTCGATCGCGGCCGTGAATTTTGGATCGCCTGGCCCCGAGATTCGAAGAAGCGACAAGCAATCGACGACGAAAATCGCTAGCCAGAGCGAGCGCGCGGCCGTCATGACGAAGACGTGGCGCATGGTCGAGCCTTCGGTAAAGACCGCGTGAAATTGGACGGGGGCACAACGAGCTGCTTGCTTTTACGGCCGACTTGCATGCGTGCGGAGGGCGCTAATCAAATCTTCGGCGCCGCCCAGACGACAATCTCGCGCATGACTTTGGTGAGCGCCGCATCGAGCGCGGCAGCGACCGCCGCCGGATCACTTGACGGCGCCGGAACATTGGCGGCAAACAACCGGCCTGCGATGATGCGTCCACTCGAACCAATGATTTGGGCGGAAATTTCGACGATTGCCTCACTCCGCTCGGCATCGAGCTCGAAACGGCGGATGCTGGTTTGGAGACTGACATCCGCGAGCATGCCGGGCCGGCCAACCGCGCGCAGAAGATGCGCGTTTTGAAAGCTCTCGATGAGCCGGCTCTGAATAAGCGACGGCAGTTTATCGGCCCATTGCACACCGGAGAGATAAGCGACGGATTGTGAATCGGTGCGCACAACAATCCGGTCCGAGTCGGCGGGAAGAATCGCGTCGGGCATTAGGACGGCAAGCTGGCCGCGGCCGGCACGCGCGGCAAAACCCTCCGCCGGGGTGAGATCGTAGGTAACTGGCGCGGACGAACAAGAAGCAAGCAATACGATCGGTGATCCGGCAAGCAAGATTGGGAAAACGCGGCGGCGCGCGGCGCTGAACGGGTCAAAGATAAAGGCACGGGCAAGGGCAAAAGTCCCCATCTCAAAATCCATTCCCACAAAGGGGCAGAAAACCAGCCCGACTCCGGAGCCACCGGCGCCTTACCACGGCGCGAATTTTCTCGCACCGCGTGAGCCCCGGTTCCGCTTATAGCACTGGATGCTTACGTCAAGGTAAGCGCGGGCATTGCCGCTCCGCATTACTGGCCGCGTTAACGGGCTCCAGAGTATTCCGGAATCTGCGGCGACTTGCCGAATAGGAACTGCTGGGGATTTTTGTCGAGCGAGCGAACCGCCTGATTGATTTGCTCAAGCGTCTTGCGGCCATCCGCCGCCAAGGCCTCGTACTGGCGCAAGCCGTTTACACTGAAGCGATCGATGCCAGTGGCGATCTTGTCGAATTTCGCCGACAGCGAGGCTACATGGGTGACAATCGTCTTGACCTCGTCCGGATTGATTGCCTTCACGACTTTATCGGCATCGCCCGCGAGGGCGTCGAGCTTTTCGCTCAAAGGCTTGATGGTGCCCATGAAATCCTTGATGTCGTCTGAATTGGCGGCAAGCGCGCCGGAGAATTTTTCAACATTCTTCACCGAAGCCGTGATGGAAGCAGAATTGTCGTCGATCAGACGGTTGGACTTCGTGAAAAAGTCGGAGGCTTGGGCCGCGACCCGCCGCGCTGTTGCGATGAGATCCTGGAACTCCGAGCTATCGGCGACAATGACGCCCGGCTGTTGCGGGCTGGTGGGGAGCGGCGGCGCTTCAAGGGCGCCGCCCGTCAATGCAACCGATGCAACCCCAGTTAAGCCGGTGTATTCCAACCGCGCTTTGGTGTCGGTGCGCACTGGCACGTTTGCATCGACGTCGACCAACGCAACGACACGGGAAGGGTCTTGCGGCAACAGATCAATCTTTTTGACCGCGCCGACCCGCACGCCGTTAAAGAGAACCACGCCGCCAACGGACAGTCCCGAAACCGAACCGCTAAAAACAATTTTATAGGGCGTGCGCCCGCCCGATTTTTCGGCCCCCGAAAACCAAAGCACAAAGCCGAAGGCCGCGGCGACGACCGCCAAGGTGAACACGCCAATCAAGGCATAATTCGCACGAGTTTCCATTTGACTTTGCCTGCTTTTCCAGTCTTCGAGAGCCGCCTCACGTTTGGCCGGGCGAGCCGGCCGCATCATTCTCCGCCGTCGTGCCACGCGCGCCGGAACTTTCGGCAACCCCGGAACCGGCGAGACGCGCCCTTTTGCCATGAAAATAAGCGCGTAGCCAGGGATGTTGCGAGTCAAGCATCATCGATATCGGCCCTTCGGCGATCACTTTTCCGTCGGCCAAAGCGGCGATCCTGTCGCAGATCGAATAAAGACTGTCGAGGTCGTGGGTCACCATAAAGACAGTTAGCCCAAGCGTTCGCTGCAAAGTGGCGATCAACTCGTCAATTTCCGCCGCGCCGATCGGATCAAGACCAGACGTCGGCTCGTCAAGAAATAGCAATTCTGGATCGAGCGCCAGAGCCCTCGCTAGGGCGGCCCGCTTGGTCATGCCTCCGGATAATTCGGACGGGCGTTTGTCGGCGGCATCGAGATCGAGGCCGACGAGCTCGAGTTTAAGCATGGCGAGTTCGTCTGCAAGTCGCGGCGACAGTCGCAAATGCTCGCGCATCGGCACCTCAACGTTCTGTTTGACAGTGAGACCCGAAAACAGCGCGCCTTGCTGAAACATCACGCCAATGCGCCGCTCGATAATGCTATGCTTGCTGGGCGAGAGGGTGTCGATATCGGTACCAAAAATCTCGATCAGCCCGCTGCGTTTGCGGGTGAGCCCCAAAATCGTCCGGGTAAGGACCGATTTGCCAGTCCCGGATCCACCTACGAAGCCCAACACCTCGCCCCGGTAAACGTCGAGATCGAGGCCTTGCATGACGAGCTTGTCGGCAAAGCTCACGAAGAGATCGCGCACCTTTATGACGGTCTCCGGTGCCGCGCGCTGATCGTACCGCCCCGCGGGATGCTCCAACAATGCCCCGCCGTCTCCGGTGGCCCGGCCGTTGCTCAATACCTGATCCCCGCGAAGAACATGGCAAACAGCCCATCGACCACGATGACCATGAAGATCGACTTAACCACCGAGGCGGTCACTTGCCGCCCCAGCGATTCGGCCGAACCCGCGACGGCCAAGCCTTCCATGCAGGAAATGAGCCCGATGACAAGAGCCATGAAAGGCGCCTTGATAATGCCGCTGTAAAAAGTGTGAGGACCGATTGCTACAGGCAACAGCGCCAAAAACCGATCCGGGGTAATCCCTTCGTAGACCCAACTCATCATCAGACCTCCAAATATCCCCGCCATGTCGGCAATAAACGTCAAGAGCGGAAGGCTGATCACGAGCGCGAGTACACGCGGAACGATCAATATATCGACCGGCCGCAACCCCATCACGGTCAGCGCGTCGATTTCCTCTTGCAGCTTCATTGAGCCGAGCTCTGCGGTGATCGCCGAGCCGGAGCGCCCGGCGATCATGATTGCGGTCAACAGGACGCCGAGTTCGCGCAGGATCAAAATGCCAATCAGATCGACGATGAAAATCGTCGCGCCAAACCGCCGCAGCTGAAAAATACCTTGTTGCGCGATGATCGCACCCGCCAGAAAATTGATAAGGACAATGATCGGGGCGCCGCGAAGGGCGATGTTTTCGATCTGGACAATGAGCGAGGTTCCGCGAAAACGCGACGGGTTCAAGAGGCTTTTCCCAATCGCCGCCACAACTTCACCGAGAAAGCCCACGCCCGTGTAGAGATCGGCTCCCGCGGAAACCATGGTCTCGCCGATATCGGCGAAAAGACGGACGATATGTGAGCCGCTTGGTGGCTTTGGCACGCGAAGAGCCCGGTACCTGGCTTCGCGGAGCAGAATTTCATACTCCGGCCGGACCGATTGAAGCCCAGCCTCGACGCCTTTAGATTCGAGCATCTGGCGCGCCCGGTCGATGAGCCAGGCCCCAGCCGTATCAAGCCGTCCGACCCGGCCAAGATCGAAAACGACCCGCCGCGCGCCGTTGCTTTCCACAAGGAGAGCATCCGCCTGGGCTTCGATCACGGCCGACGCATCCAGCGTCCAATGCCCCCCAAGGTCGAGCGTTACCATGTCGCCCGAGCGCTGGCTGGAAAATTCCGGGCTGTCCGGCAAAACCATCGTTCCCCCCGTCACGATCGCAATAAGCAACACAACCGGCTTTTCGAGCTGCCTACATTTTGCAGCTGCTTGCGGCGAAGTCGAGGCACCCCGGTTAGCGCGGTATGGCCCGGTTCCCCCAAGCGCGCTTAACAAGCAGGAAGGTTGATCTTCTGGTCCCTTTTTCCACCTCCGCGGAGAATGGAATTATTGCCTTCGAGCCTTTATCTTTGTCTACGTGGCGCTGGCCGGAAATCCGTGGCGGGCGGAGGAGATGCGCGCCTTAACCCAAGCGAACGGCTCGATTCGTTAAGTTCGACGTATGGAGTGGCCTGCGTTCGATACGGGCCTCCACGGGGGTGCATCGCCCGTGATGATCGCCTTCGCGGCGGTCCCAAGGAAAAAATCGTCAAACCCGATCAGAATGGTTGCAGCGAAACAGCCGTTTCTTCCCGCGCCGCTCAGTCGAACAGGCTTGATACGCTTTCTTCCTTGGCGATTCGAGCGATTGCCTCGCCGATCAAGGGCGCGATCGAAACCACCCGGATATTGTTGGAGAGCCGGATCGCTTCGGTTGCTTGGATGGTATCAGTGAGAACCAGCTCCTTGAGCCGCGAGGCAGCGATTCGCGCCACTGCTCCGCCGGAAAGAACTCCATGCGTGATATAAGCAAAGACCACTTGGGCACCGCTCCGCAGCATGGCATCGGCGGCGTTACACAAAGTGTCCCCGGAATCGACGATATCATCGACCAGGATGCAGGTCTTGCCGGCAACGTCGCCGATAATATTCATAACTTCCGAATCGCCCGGGCGTTCGCGGCGCTTATCGACAATGGCAAGCGGCGCACCGATACGTTTTGCCAAGGCGCGGGCGCGCACCACGCCACCAACATCGGGGGACACCACCATGACATTATGGAGTTTCAGCTGTTCCTTGATGTCCCGGACCAGAACGGGCGCGGCGTATAGGTTGTCGGTCGGGATATCGAAGAATCCCTGAATTTGACCGGCGTGGAGGTCCACCGTGAGAACCCGGTCGGCACCGGCGCGGGTGATGAGGTTGGCGACGAGTTTTGCCGAAATCGGTGTGCGCGGACCTGGCTTGCGATCCTGCCTTGCGTAGCCGAAGTAGGGAATGACCGCGGTTATTCGCCGTGCCGAGGCACGCCGCAACGCATCGGTCATGATCAAAAGTTCCATCAAATGATCGTTCGCCGGATATGACGTCGATTGAACGACGAAAGTATCCTGGCCGCGCACGTTTTCTTGAATCTCGACGAAGACCTCCAAATCGGCGAAGCGGCGAACCTGGCATTTGGTTAATTGCACCCCGAGATACGCCCCGATTGCCTCCGTAAGAGCCCGATTGGAGTTGCCCGCTAAGATCTTCACAGCCCCCGCCACCCCTTCGAATTTCCAATTGCGCGGCCGCCTCCAGATGGCAGCCCGCCAAAGATGCTAAGAATCAGACGACCTGACATGAAAGAGGAATCCGCGGCGGCGCGCAAAACCAGCGATTCCCCGATTTGACGAGCTTGTTGCCGGCTCATTCCTCATATTCCCAGGCCGAGGTTTACGGCACGCAAAACCCGCCAATTGTGTTCCATCCTCAAGGCGGCTGCGTTGGCGCCAGCGCCTGCGTGGCCAATCGACCGTCGTACATATTTCATATTTCCTTCCCGATCCATAGCCCGTTACTCCGGAAACTCGAAGTTCCCGTGCTTAAAACGCAGAGATTAGCCGCATGATTCGATTTTTCAGCCCTTGACGCGGCCATCGGAGAGTGCTTGCCGTGGCCTCACCGGGACACTCCACAGCCGCGTCAATCCCGCCGATATGGCTCGATAAGAAGCTCGAGCGGATAGCCTTGAAATGCTTTGTCGATGGCGAGCACCACATGGCCGTGGAATTTCTCGACGCCCAGCTCGCCGCGGCTCATGAAGTCGCTGAGCTCGCTGTAGTGGTCTATATCGCGGCACAGCACCCGCATCAGATAATCGATCCGGCCGCCGATTTTGTAGCATTCCAAAACTTCGCTGCGTTTGCGGATCGCCGCCAGAAAACGCTCGAAATCCGCTTCACGGTGGTTTTCGAGGATAACCTCTACCAGCAGCATCACCGTGCTGCGGATTTTCGCGAGGTCAAAGTCGGCGACGTAGCGTCTTATCAGCCCATCCTTTTCGAGTGCCTTGACCCGATCGAGGCAGGCACTCGGTGACAAGTGCACGTCTTCAGCGAGGCGGACATTGCTGATCCGCGCGTCAAGTTGCAGCCGCTTCATGATTTTGAAGTCCATTTCGTCAATCATGTGCCGATGCGCCATTTCTCGCTCGCTCGTTGCTTAAACGTTCGATGTTTTTGAATGGTATCTGGGATTTGGCCTACGCTTCGCTGCAACCATTGTGAAGGGATTTGACGATTGCCTTTCGCCGCAACCGCGACGGAAGCGATCATGGCGGGCAAGGAAATTGTCGTAAGATTATATGTTGGGCTGCCGGTTCTTTAAGACCGCGCGGCGTGCATTGGAAGATCGGTCGGCGCAAATGCCCGTCATGCGGCGGGCCGCAAAGTGAATCGTGAACCGCAGAAGATGCCCCTTGCGGGAGGAAGGGCTGGCGATGATCGTATTTGCCGATGCTGGCATAAAGCATGGATGGCGGGCGGGCCTCAACGTTAAACCGGTCAAATGAGGGCCACGCCGCAATTACCTCATGCTTTCAACACTGGTAGAGTCAGATCTCGCACAGGATTCTTTCGCCCGTCCGCTGCCCTTTAATCTCGCAGATTTCTGTTACTTGTTCCGGCAAGTCAGCATCTGTTATTTCGTAGCCAGCCACGCGCAGAATGGCCTGTGCGGGGCTCATCGTGACGGCAAGCCGCGTATAGTGGTTGAGGACCGGCGGCTTCACCCAAGCGAAATCGGGGCGCGACACGAACCCACACCAGCCGGCGAGCGCGTCCTGCCGGTCACGGCTTCGTTCAGCTGCCTCGGCCGACGAGCACGTCAGAAAGGAGGTGACTGCAATGCGCGCTTCCCACTTCGGGCGACTCGGCACCCAATCGTTGGCGGCACTCGTGTTTTCCTCACGCGTGGAAAAGCCATTCTCGGTGCGCTCGATCACACATCGCTCACCCGGCGCGCAGCCAATGAGCGTATATATTACTGGCCGTCCCACCGGCGTGTTTTCCAGCACAATCTTCGCGGCGGCATATGCCGGGCAAATCTCGAATACCCAACGCAGCAACTGATCCGGCGGAATGTGCCGAATATTTGCCCATGTATGCAGCGCGTTGGCCGCCAGGTCATAAAGGCGCAGCCCGGGATGCCGTGTGCGGCGCCACATGGGCGCCTGGTTGATGCAGGCGGCGAACCGGCGCGGTGCCATCGCCGTCAGCACGCCAGCATAGCCAGGCCAGGTGACGCTGTAGTAATCGCCCGCGTGCCCCTTTGTGCGGACAACATCCGCATTGCGGCCTAACCCAGGGTATGGCCAATCGAGCGTGCGTGCCAGCCAGGGCACGCCGTTTTCCTCACACGCGAGCGAGGTGCAGGCCCATTGGTACGAGCCGTTAAGTAGCCAGACGCCCGGAAAGCCGAGTGCTGCCGCAATTTCCTCGATTTCCGGCACATAGGGCGAACACGAGCGGGTAAGCCAGCGGCGCGCTGCTCCATCCAACGCCGGAAGGAGCGGTGTTACCGCGTGTGGAAAGACCGTGAGGCAATCTTCGCGCAGGGCACGCGCGCGAAGATGGCGTAGCTCGGCGTGTCGGAGAAGCCCGCCTTCGCCGGTATCGACGACGGGTATGGCTGGCAAGTTTGCACTCATAATCCGCTCAATATCCGCTCATCGCAACGGGGTGAACCTTTCCGCCGTTCCAAGGAGGAATGAACCAAAAAAGTCAAACCAAAAAATAACCCCTACCGCAATTTTCCGCTTGCGCCAAATTCCGGCTTCCGATCGCAGCCTGCGCCTTGTGCAGGTGCATTTGCGCCATCGGTCTCTGCCGGCAAAGTCACGAAAAATATATGGTGGCTTTCGTGCCATTTTATCGCGGCCGTTAGCAATTTAGGGCTCTGCCCCGGGCGCGGCCTTGCCAGCCCTTGACATTAACGTTATAACCTTCGCCAGTTAACACTGGCATACGGAATCGCCATGAGCGTTGCGCACGAGCACAAAGTGGGGAGTACCGCTGAGCCGGCGTTTTCATTACTTCGCCTCTCCGCGCTCGCGCGATGCGGTGGCGCCATGGTTGTGATCGCGGGCCTTTGGGCAATGGTGTTGTGGGCTCTGGCTTGACTGGTCTTTACACGGACCTTGGGATCGATGCTTGATGGACGTTGCGATCCGATTCAGCGATCTCACGCTTGGCTATGACCGCCATCCCGCGGTGCACCACCTCGATGGCGAGGTGGAGAGGGGGGCGCTGCTCGCGGTTTGCGGCCCAAACGGCGCCGGCAAATCGACCCTTCTCAAGGGCATTGCTGGAACGCTTGCGCCGCTTGCGGGCTCGATCGCCCTGCCCCGCTTGAAATTCCGCGACATTGCTTACCTGCCGCAGGCGACCGGCATCGACAAAAGCTTCCCAATTGACGTGTTCGATGTCGTCGCTATGGGACTGTGGAAACGTTGCGGCTTGTTCGGCGGGATTTCCCGGAGCGAAACCGCGAAAATCCGTGCCGCGATCACGGCGGTGGGGCTCGAGGGATTCGAGGCACGCCCGGTCGCGACGCTTTCCGGCGGTCAATTGCAACGGATGCTATTCGCGCGGCTCCTCGTACAAGATGCCGCCGTTATCCTGCTCGACGAGCCTTTTACCGCGATCGACTCCAAAACCGTCGCCGATCTTATTTCCGTCGTGTCGGCGTGGCACTATGACCATCGTACCGTGCTCGTCGTATTGCACGATCTCGATCTCGTGCGGGAGCATTTCCCGCAAACCCTTTTGCTCGCGCGGGAAGTCATCGCCAAGGGAAAGACCGGTGCCGTGCTTACCCCGGAAAATCTCTCCAAAGCGCGGTCCATGATCGAGGCGTTCGACCGGCAGGCGCAGGCCTGCGCGCGGGCGGCTTGAACGGTCTAGCCGCGATGGGGTCCTCTTAAACTCGGAGCGCGTTCATGCAGCTGCATGACCTCTTAATCGCGCCGTTCGCCGATTTCGCGTTCATGCGCCGCGCGCTTGCCGGTGCCATCGCGCTCGCCATCGCCGGGCCTCCGCTCGGGCTGTTTTTAATTTTGCGCCGCATGGCGCTCACCGGCGATGCCATGGCTCATGCGATTTTACCCGGTGCGGCGCTCGGCTATCTCGCCGCGGGCCTGTCGCTTGGACCAATGACGATCGGCGGCTTGGCGGCTGGAGTTATCGTCGCGGCCGGCTCGGGCGTCGTTGCCCGCACGACGGTTTTGCGCGAGGATGCTTCGCTCGCGGCATTCTATCTGATCTCGCTCGCGCTCGGTGTCACCATTGTCTCCTTGCGCGGCTCGAACATCGATCTTCTGCACGTGCTCTTTGGCAGTGTGCTGGCGCTTGATGACGCGACCCTGATCTTGCTCGCCGCGATCGCGAGCGTGACGCTCGTCGCGCTCGCCGCTCTCTACCGGCCCCTGGTGATCGAGACGGTCGATGCCTCGTTCCTCGCCTCGGTCAGCAAAAGCGGCGGCCCCGTGCAGATTATCTTTCTGGCGCTGGTTGTCTTGAACCTCGTCGGCGGATTTCAGGCGCTCGGCACGCTTCTCGCGGTCGGCATGATGATGCTGCCCGCAGCTTCAGCAATGCTGATCACCGCCGATATGACTGCGATGATCGGTATTGCCGCGGCGCAAGGAATGCTCGCCGGATATGCCGGGCTCGTCATCTCCTTTCACGCGGGCCTGCCATCCGGTCCGCTGATCATTCTCATGGCGGGCCTCCTGTATCTGCTGGCGCTTGTGTTCGGTCCGGCCGGGGGCCTCCTGCGCCGGTTTAAACCGGGGCAGCACTTGGAAGGCTGATCCCCTCAGCGCGCGGAGCCTACAATGGCACATCGAGGTTACGTTATAACTTATATTATTATTGCCCTGAGCCTCGCTCGCGGGTTGCCCGCCCACGCGCAAACCCCGGCCAAACTCCCAGTTGTGGCGACCTTCTCGATTCTCGCCGATTTCGCCCTTAACGTGGGCGGCGACAGGATCAACGTCGCCACGCTCGTTGGTCCCGATGGCGACACCCATGTCTACCAGCCAAAACCGGACGACGCGAAGGAACTCGGCGCGGCGCAACTCATTGTGGTTAATGGCCTCGGCCTCGAAGGCTGGATTGATCGTCTGATCAGGGCGTCAGGTGCCAAGGCACCAGTGATTGTTGCAACGAAGGGCATAAATCCCCAACAAATGAACGAGGAGGGGCGCATCGGGTTGGACCCCCATGCCTGGCAATCGATCGCCAATGCCAAAGTCTATGTCGTCAATATCCGCGACGGACTGATCGCCGCCGATCCGGCGGGAGAAGCTGCCTATCGCGCCAATGCCGATAATTATCTCGGCAAACTCGATGCCCTCGAAGCTGACGTCAAGCGGGACATCGCCAAAATTCCGCCCGAGCGGCGGCAAATTATTACGACGCACGATGCCTTCGGCTATTTCGGCACGGCCTATGGTTTCCGTTTTATCGCGCCAGAAGGTATTTCCACTGAGACCGAAGCGAGCGCGCGCGATGTCGCCAAGATCATTCGCCAGATTAAGGCCCAAAATATTCCAGCGGTGTTTCTCGAAAACGTGACCGACCCAAGGCTCGTGCGGCGCATCGCCGCCGAATCCGGCGCGAGGGTTGGTGGGACGCTCTATTCCGATGCGCTTTCGCCTTCAGACGGGCCGGCTTCGACTTACATCGATATGATGCGCAACAACGTCAGGGAGCTCGCTGCCGCGCTGGCAAAATAGCGGGTATTGTCTTTTCGCGGTTAGATCCAGTACGAGTCGCGATCGAAATAGAGCATCGTTAGAAGCATTGGGGAGATCGGAAGATGGCGAAGATTTTTGTGGTCGACCAGGAATATAAAGCTACTGTGAAGGCGTTCAAAGTAGATCAGGAATTTCAGGCGGACATTTGTGTGTTCGTGGTTACCTAAAAGTTCGAAGCTAAAGGAGATGAGCTTTGGTTTTATGTCAAGCAGGAACATGAAGCATCATCAAAAATATTTTGGGTGAGCCAACAATACCAGGCCGATATCAAAGTGCACTTCGTGAACCAGAAATATCAAGCGAAATGGAAAACGGGCCACAAGTTGCAGGAGCGACTGTGATAAGCGGGCCTCCCAAATTAGGAACTTGCGGGCGGCCTTGACGCGTGGGTGCAACTCTAAGACAAGCTTGTCGGGAAGACCCATGGCTTGCGGCATTTGCCGTGCTTGACCATGCTTAACCACCGCGCGGCGCCGTGACCGGACGGCCCGCTGTTGGAGTTTCACATGGCTGAAAAAATTCCCGTCACCGTGCTCACCGGCTATCTCGGCGCCGGCAAGACGACGCTTTTAAACCGCATTCTTTCCGAGGACCATGGTCAGAAATTCGCGGTCATCGTCAATGAATTCGGCGAAATCGGCATCGACAACGATCTCGTCGTTGGCGCCGACGAGGAAGTGTTCGAAATGAACAACGGCTGCATCTGCTGCACGGTGCGCGGCGATCTCATTCGCATCGTTGAAGGTTTGCTGAAGCGCAAGGGCAAGTTCGACGCGATCCTCGTCGAGACGACAGGTCTTGCCGATCCCGCGCCGGTGGCGCAGACCTTTTTTGTTGATGCCGATGTGCGCGATGCCGCTAGGCTCGATGCGGTCGTCACCGTCGCCGACGCCAAATGGCTTTGCGAACGGCTCAAGGACGCGCCGGAGGCCAAGAACCAGATTGCCTTCGCCGATGTGATCATCCTCAACAAGACCGATCTCGTCGGCGCGGATGAACTTCGCGAAGTGGAGGCGCGTATTCGCGCGATAAACCCCTATGCAACTCTGCACAAGACCGTGAATTGCGCGGTGGCTCTCGAAGCGGTGCTCGGCCGCAACGCCTTCGACTTGCAGCGCATCCTCGAAATCGAGCCCGAATTTCTCGACGGCGGGGACCAGCATGATCATCACGATGGCCACGGTGATCACCACGCCCACGCGCTTAAACATTATCATGACGAAGACATGCAATCGGTGTCTCTGTCTATCGAGGGCGATATCGATCCAGAAAAATTCATGCCCTGGCTGCAAAACTATGTGCAAAAGGAGGGCGTGTCGATCTTGCGCGCGAAAGGCATACTTGCATTCAAGAACGAGCCGAGGCGTTTCGTCTTCCAAGGGGTGCATATGCTTCTCGACGGCGATCTCCAGCGCGAATGGAAGCTGCAGGAAAATCGCGTGAGCAAACTCGTTTTCATCGGCCGCAATTTGAAAAAGGATGAGATTACCCAGGGCTTCTTGGGCTGCGCGGCGTGACGCTTGAAGCGATGCCGCAGCCTACAAGCACAAAAGAATAAGATTATGGCCGCCACCTCGCTAACCGCCCATGTCACGCCGCTCGACGCCGGCGCGCCAGTCGCCGCGGCGGCTTTTCTTGGGCAAGTTCCAGCACTTGCACTCGAAGACGGTACCGTGCTGCTCGCTGCACCCGGGTCCAAACAGCGCATCGCGGCGCATCCTGATGCTGCCATTCTTGTTGCCGTCGCGGCGGGTGATAAATTTATCACCGGCGGCGATGATGGCCGTGTGGTGGCGGTCTCGGCCGATGGCGGCGTTCAAGAAATCGCGGATGAAAAAGGCAAATGGATCGACGCGCTCGCCGCGCGCGGCGACGCCGCGATCGCCTGGTCAAGCGGTAAGAATGTCCGCGCGCGCGATCCCGCCGGCGGCATAAAAACCTTTTCTGCGCCGTCGAGCGTACGCGGACTCGCCTTCATGCCGAAAGGTTTTCGGATCGCGATCGCCCATTACGATGGCGCGAGCCTTTGGTTTCCAAACGCCGCCGCGCCGCCGGACCTCTTCAATTGGAAGGGCTCGCATCTTTCCATAACGGCGTCTCCGGACGGGCGTTTTCTCGTGACATCCATGCAGGAAAACGCGCTGCATGCCTGGCGCACCGCCGACAAGAAGGACATGCGCATGAGCGGCTATCCGGCGAAAACGCGCGTGCTGTCCTGGTCATTCGATGGCTATTGGCTGGCGACGTCGGGTGCGGATGCCGCGATTATTTGGCCGTTCAAGGACAAGGACGGGCCGATCAACAAGGCCCCGCTCGAATGCGGGGTAAGAAGCGCCAAAGTCACTTGCGTCGCGTTTCACCCGAAATCGCTTGTCGTGGCGCAGGGTTATGAGGATGGGTTTTTGCTGCTTTGCCGGATCCCCGATGGCGCCGAGATTCTTGTGCGCGCTTCGCCCGAGGGCGGGGGGGCGATTAGCGCGCTTGCCTGGGATCGTGCCGGCGGCCGGCTTTTGTTCGGCGCGGCGGATGGCGCCGCGGGTCTCCTCGCCATGCCCGGGTGAGTTTCCGTGGTTAGACGCCCCGTGTTTGCGAGCTCGTGCGCTATCGATGGCAAGACGTTAGTCTAGAGGACACCTTGGGCGGACCGGCGGCGCTTCAGCTCATTACCCCTGCGGCGGAAACCGGCCGGCAAATCCCCGCGTCGCGTTTACCCAATCCCGCGTGCGTTGCTCTGGATCGGCGTTCCGGGAAATGTCAGTGACAACCGCCGCGCTGTCTGCTCCGGCTTGCAACACTCTGGCGGCCCGCTCTAGCGTAATCCCGCCGATCGCAACGAGGGGTATGCTGCCAGTTTTTGTCTTCCATTCTGTGATGCGGAGCAAGCCCTGCGGTGCGAAGGCCATTTGCTTCAGGATCGTCGGATAGATCGGCCCTAGCGCGATATAATCCGGTTCTGTTTCGAGCGCCCGCGAGAGCTCGGCTTCGTCATGCGTGGAGACGCCGAATTTGA
>DATBQJ010000265.1:0-38792 GCA_036560885.1 Methylocella sp. | reverse complement strand
TAGCGGAATGCAATCGGTCCTTCGTCATAGGCGGCGGCGGTTGCCACCATATGCACAAGCTCGGCTTCGTCGGCCGCCGCCATGACCACCATGCCGGGAAGGATCCCGAGGAAGCAAACGTCGAAGGAGCCGGCGTGGGTCGCGCCGTCGGCGCCAACGAGGCCCGCCCGGTCGATCGCGAAACGCACCGGCAAGTTCTGAATTGCCACGTCATGGACGACCTGATCGTAGCCGCGCTGAAGGAACGTCGAATAAATCGCGCAGAAGGGCTTAAAACCTTCGGTCGCGAGGCCGGCCGCGAAGGTGACCGCGTGTTGTTCCGCGATCCCCACATCGAAGCTGCGTTCGGGAAAGACTTTTTGGAAAACATCGAGGCCCGTGCCGCCCGGCATCGCGGCGGTAATCGCCACGATCTTGTCATCGGCCCGCGCCTCGGCGATCAAGGCGTCGGCGAAGACCCGCGTATAGGACGGCGCGTTCGCCTTGGGTTTCACCTGAATGCCGGTCACGACATCGAATGTATTGACCCCATGATATTTGTCGGTCGAGGCTTCGGCGGGGGGATAGCCCTTGCCTTTTTGAGTCACGACGTGGACCAAGATCGGCCCCAAGTCGTGGTCCCGGACATTCTTCAGGACGGGGAGCAAGTGATCGAGATTGTGACCGTCGATCGGCCCGACATAATAAATGCCAAGCTCTTCGAACAGCGTTCCGCCGGCCCAAAAATTGCGGGCGAACTCCTCGGTCTTGCGCGCCCTATCATAGATGAATTTGGGCAGATGGCGGCCGAGCTGCTTCGCCGTTTCGCGCACGGAGCGGTAGGCGCCGCCGGAGACAAGCCGCGCGAGATACGCGGACAAGGCGCCGGCCGGCGGCGCGATCGACATATCATTGTCGTTGAGAATAATGATCAGGCGCGAATGCATGGCGCCGGCATTGTTCATCGCTTCGTAGGCCATGCCGGCGGACATCGCGCCATCGCCGATCACGGCGATGACGTGGGTTTTCTTGGCAGATAGCGTGTTGGCCACCGCCATTCCGAGCCCCGCCGAGATCGATGTTGAGGCATGTGCGGCGCCAAAAGGGTCGTATTCGCTCTCGGAGCGTTTGGTGAAGCCGGAAAGGCCGCCGCCACGGCGCAAGGTCCGGATCCGGTCGCGCCGTCCGGTGAGAATCTTATGCGGATAGGCCTGGTGGCCGACGTCCCAAATCAACCGGTCGTCAGGCGTATTGAACACATAATGAAGGGCAACTGTAAGCTCGACCACGCCAAGCCCGGCGCCGAGATGGCCGCCCGTCACCGAGACCGCATCGATCGTCTCGGTGCGCAGCTCGTCCGCGACTTGGGCGAGATCGGACGCCTTCAGGCGCCGCAAGTCCAAAGGCGAAGTGATCGTGTCGAGAAGCGGAGTCTTTGAAAATGCCGTCACGGGCGCCTCTTCGAAAACAAGACCCAAATGAAAACACGTCACGGACCTTGGCGTTGCGAAAAAAGCTCAACGCTACAGAACTAAAGCGAGATAAGGGTTTGCCCAGCTAGCCTGAATAGATTGTGAATAGCGAACAAAAGCGTAACCCGCAACGCCGGCGGATACAAAGCAAGGCTTGCGCAAGGATTTCCTGCGCCGCCGCGACATTTTGATCACAGTTGATTGCCTATTCAGCGGGGTTTAACCAATCCATGCTTTTCCGCAAACCATCGAATGACAATTAGGAAAAGCGAAGCTTTGCGTAAAGAGACAGAGCACCAAATAAGGAAGAGATGGCCGCGACAACGAGGCGCGGGGTGAAATCAGGGAGGCACAGGGCTAAATAAGACCTACGGAAGGGATCAATTTGATGGCCTATTCAGTCAAAACCGGTCCGTTTCCAGAGCCGCCGGAAAATTTGCGAAAGGTGATCGAATGCCTTAGGCCTCGCTGGGGCTGGATCGTCGCCTTGGGTGGATTGATCGCCAGCATGGGCGTTGCAGCACTTTTTCTTGTCGTTTCGGCGGCCATAGCTTCTGTGTATGCGATCGCGGTTTTCATGATCTTCGCCGGCGCTGCCGAGATCGCCGCCGGGCTTGGCGCCAAGAACTGGAGCCGATTCCTGGCGTGGATTATCGCGGGACTGACCTATATCGTTGTTGCCGATTTCGCGCTTGCCCAGCCGGTGGTCGCGGCGGCCGTCTTTACCTTCCTGCTGGGCGCGGGAATGATCGCGACGGGAGTTGTCCGGATCTACCTCGCAGCCCATCTCGGTGCACCGCTGCGAGGCCCAGTTCTGCTCGCCGGGGTCCTCACTGCGCTGGTTGGGATAATAATCGTTGCCGGTTGGCCCGCCAATCGTTTCGTGGTCCTCGGCGTTCTCCTCGGCCTCGATCTCGCGTTTTGGGGTGCGGCGTGGATAGGGTTCGGCTTGCGCCTGCGTCGCTACTGAACCGGCGATGAGGAAGTCGCCCGCGCAATTGCAATGATCAATCGGAATGCTCTTAACGATGAAGATAAGGAGGAAGAAATGAAAATACTGTTGGTCCTGACATCGCACGATCAACTCGGCAACACGGGCCGCAAGACCGGCTTCTGGCTTGAAGAGTTCGCAGCCCCCTACTTTGTTTTCAGGGACGCCAGCGTACAGCTGACCCTCGCTTCACCGAAAGGCGGGCAGCCGCCGGTCGATCCCAAGAGCGATTTACCGGAAAATCAGACGCCCGCCATGTCTCGGTTCAAACAGGACCAGACGGCGCAAAAGGCGCTTTCCCAGACGGTCAGGCTTGCCGATGTGAAAGCGGATGATTACGACACAGTATTTTATGTGGGCGGGCACGGCCCTATGTGGGACCTCGCGGATAGCACCGATTCCATCGCTTTGATCGAATCGTTCTACAATTCCGGTAAGCCGGTGGCTTTGGTTTGCCATGCGCCAGGCGTGCTTCGTCGAGTTACTTACAAGGGCGCGCCGATTGTGAACGGAAAGCGCGTGACCGGGTTTACCAACAGCGAGGAGGAAGCTGTGCACCTCACCAATGTTGTGCCGTTCCTCGTTGAGGATGAGCTGAAGCGGCTTGGAGGCATCTTTGAGAAAGCCCCCGACTGGCAGCCGTTTTCGATCGTCGATGGCCGTCTCATTACCGGGCAGAATCCCGCATCCTCGACTGGCGCTGCCCAAGCACTTCTAAAGTTAATTGCTGCGGAAAAAGCCGCTTAGGTAACTGCTTCAATCGACGCACACGTCCACTCGTCGTCGTTATCGATTATGCCGACTCATATGGGATATATAAGGCCCTTGGAAATGAGACGCTTGTGGCAAGGATTCGCCAACCGGCCGGCTTGATCGCATAGCTGCAAGCAATTCCCGCGACATTTTCGCGCGCCTAAAGGTTCACGATGGCAAAATGGGTTTATACTTTCGGTCAGGGCGTGACCGAAGAGGAATGTGGTTCGCGAGAGCTCCTCGGCGGCAAGGGCGCCGGTCTCGCCGAAATGACAAGGCTTGGGCTGCCGGTTCCGCCAGGCTTCACGATCACCACCGAAGTTTGCACTTACTTTTACAACAACGGAAAACAGTTTCCGCAAGGTCTTGCGGCCGAAGTCGAAACCGCGCTCGGCTCGGTTGGCGGCCTCACTGGCCGCTCCTTTGGCGACGGGCGGAATCCGCTCCTCGTCTCAGCCAGGTCCGGGGCAAGGGTGTCAATGCCCGGCATGATGGATACTGTTTTAAACCTCGGCCTGAACGGCCACACCGTGGAGGCCTTGGCAGAAAACTCCGGCGATATGCGTTTTGCCTATGATTCCTACCGCCGTTTCATCCAAATGTATGCGAGCGTGGTGCTCGGACTCGAACATCACATATTCGAAGAGATCTTGGAGTATTATAAAGAAAACAAAGGTGTAACTCTCGATACGGAGCTTTCAGCAGAGGATTGGCGGAAGCTGGTCGCCGAATACACGGCAAGGGTCGAAAGAACCTTGGACAAACCGTTCCCGCAGGACCCGCGCGAGCAGCTCTGGGGCGCCATCGCCGCCGTGTTCGAATCCTGGATGACTCCGCGCGCGGTCGCCTACCGGCGGCTGCATGATATTCCGGCGAGCATTGGCACCGCGGTCACGGTTCAGGCCATGGTTTTTGGCAACATGGGCGAAACCTCGGCGACAGGCGTTGCTTTCACCCGCAATCCTTCGACCGGGGCGAAGGAACTTTACGGCGAGTACTTGCTCAACGCCCAGGGCGAGGATGTGGTCGCGGGCCTCCGGACGCCGCAAAACATCACTGAGGCGGCGCGCATCGCGGCAGGAGCAAACGAGCCGTCCCTAGAAGCGGCGTTTCCCGGGGTTTTCGCCGAATTCGCGCGCGCGGCGGAGCTTCTCGAAAACCGCTACCGCGACATGCAGGACATGGAATTCACCGTCGAGCGCGGCAAACTTTGGATGTTGCAGACACGCCGCGGCAAACGCACCAGCAAAGCCGCGCTTCGCATCGCCGTCGATATGGCGAATGTAGGATCGATCGGAAAGGCCGAAGCGATCGCGCGCGTCGATCCTTCCGCGCTCGAACAATTGTTGCATCCCGCGCTTGACCCAAGCGCCCCGCGCCAAATCGTAGCCACCGGCCTGCCGGCGTCGCCGGGGGCGGCCAGCGGCGAGATCGTGTTTGACGCCAGCGACGCCGAGCAAATGAAGAGCGCCGGCCGCAAGGTCATTTTGGTGCGCATCGAGACTAGTCCCGAGGATATTTTGGGAATGCACGCGGCGGAAGGAATTCTGACCGCGCGCGGCGGCATGACATCGCACGCCGCGGTTGTCGCGCGCGGAATGGGCAAGCCATGCGTCTCGGGCGCTGGCACGATCCGGGTCAATTATGCCAAGGCGACGATGACGGTGGCGGGCCTCACCTTCAATAGGGGGGATTTGCTGACCATCGATGGCGGCACGGGACAAGTGATCAAGGGCGCGGTCAAGATGCGCCAGCCCGAGCTTTCGGACGAGTTTGCAATCCTGATGGAATGGGCCGACGCGGTCCGCCGCTTGGGCGTGCGGGCTAATGCCGACACGCCACGCGACGCACGCACGGCGCAAAAGTTCGGCGCGGAAGGAATTGGCCTTTGCCGCACCGAGCATATGTTTTTCGAAGGCGAACGGATTGTTGCATTCCGCGAAATGATCCTTGCCGGGGACGAGGCCGGCAGGCGGGCGGCGCTTGCCAAGCTGTTGCCGCTCCAGCGCGCCGATTTCGCCGGGCTGTTCGAGATCATGCCGGGGCTACCGGTTACGATCCGCCTGCTCGATCCGCCGCTCCATGAATTTTTGCCGCGAAGCGAGGCGGAAACCGCGGCGGTCGCGGAGGCCATGGGCGTTCCGCTGGAAAGGCTCGCCCAGCGCGCCGCCGAATTGCAAGAATATAACCCGATGCTGGGTTTTCGCGGCTGCCGGATCGCGATAGCCTTTCCGGAAATCGCGGAAATGCAAGCCCGCGCCATATTCGAAGGCGCGGCCGCGGCCAAACGTAAGACCGGCGCAATGGTGCGGCCGGAAATCATGATACCGCTCGTCATCACCAAGACTGAATTCGATTTCGTCAAGGCGCGGATCGAGGCGGTGGCGAGCGCCGTCGCCACCGAGACCGGCGAGATCATGGCCTATTCGGTTGGCACGATGATCGAGACTCCGCGCGCGTGCGTGAGGGCGGGCGAACTCGCCAAGACCGCCGAGTTCTTTTCATTTGGCACCAACGACCTGACTCAGACTTGCCTTGCCCTTTCGCGCGACGACGCCGGATCATTCCTTGGCTACTATACGGCCAAGGGAATTCTGCCCTCAAGCCCGTTCACCACGATCGACCAGGAGGGTGTAGGCGAACTCATCGAAATCGCCGCCGCGCGGGGCCGGAAGACGCGGTCGGACATTGAGCTCGGAATCTGCGGCGAACACGCGGGCGATCCAGCCTCGATCGACTTTTTCGAGCGAGCGGGCCTCACTTACGTCTCCTGTTCACCGTTCCGGGTGCCAGTCGCCCGGCTTGCCGCGGCGCAGGCGGCGCTGCGGAGAAACGCGCGCAAAGCGTGACGGCGAGGGGCGGGCCGCTGTCAGGCAGATCGAGGGAAAGCTCGAAGGGTTTTGCGGCACCGTAGCCGGACATGCGATAAAAGCGCGCCGATAACGCTCGCATGGAAAGCCCATCATGGCCATGACAACTGCCGCCCTCGACCTTTGCCGCGCGCTTGTCCGGTGCCGCTCGGTGACGCCGGAAGATGGCGGCGCTCTCGGGGTTCTGGACGCGGCATTGAGACACGCGGGATTTGCGACGCAGCGGCTTACGTTTTCCGAGCCCGGCACGCCGGACATCGGCAATCTCTACGCCCGCTTTGGCACAAGCGCGCCTTTTCTCGTCTTTGTCGGCCATACCGACGTGGTGCCCGTGGGCGACGCGGCTAACTGGCGGTTCGATCCTTTCGCGGGGGAGGTGGCAGAGGGCGCGGTGTGGGGACGCGGCACCACTGACATGAAAGGCGGCGTTGCCGCCTTCGTCGCCGCCGCCTGCGCCTTTGTCGCGCGACGAGGATTGGCCAAGGGTTCGATCGGGTTTCTCATCACCGGCGACGAGGAAGGCCCGGCGATCAATGGCACCGAAAAACTCTTGCGCTGGGCTTATGACGAGGGCGAGCGTTTCGATCATTGCATCGTCGGCGAGCCGACGAGCGCCGAAGTGCTCGGCGACACGATCAAGATTGGCCGGCGCGGCTCGCTTAATGGCACGCTCATCGTCGAGGGCCGCCAGGGCCATGCCGCTTACCCTGCGCGGGCGGACAATCCCATTCCAAAACTCATGGCGCTGCTCGCTGCCTTGACCGCCGCGCCGCTCGATGCGGGCACGCCGCATTTCGATGCCTCAAATCTCGAAATCGTCTCGGTCGATGTCGGCAACCCGGCGTTTAATGTCATTCCGGCACAGGCATGTGCGCGCGTAAATGTGCGGTTCAACGATCTTTGGACGCCGGAGACGCTTGGCGCCGAGCTGCGGCGCAGGCTGGACTCCGTGGGGCTGACATTTACGCTCGGCTTCGAGCCTTGCAATGCGGTTGCGTTTTTGACGAAGCCGGACGCCTTCACGAAACTCGTTAGCGGCGCGATCGAAACGAAAACTGGGCACCTCCCGGCGCTTTCGACCTCGGGCGGGACATCCGACGCGCGCTTCATCCGCGCCTATTGCCCGGTTATCGAATTCGGCGGCATTGGCGCGACCGCGCATATGGTGGACGAGCATATCGCGATCGGTGATCTTGAGGGATTGACGGAGATCTATGCGGCGATACTGGAAGCGTATTTTCGTAAGGATTGAGCCTCCAATCGTACCAAAATGCTTCACGTGAAACATTTTTGTCCGATTGAGACCAAAATCCCTACAAAGCCGCATACATCCGTCGGCTTGAAGTACGTGGGATTGCGCGGAGGCGCTGTCGTTTTGGCGATCGATGGCCAGCCGATTGTCGCAAAGCTTCACCGCGGCCGCCGCGGAACACCTAACGATGGGTACACGGTTCCGATTTTATTATTTGAAATGGCTAGCCCAAATTGGCCTGCGCTTTCGACGTTGTGCCCGGTCCCGGTTTCGCCGCAAACCCGGGAGACCATGGCGTGTTCTAATCGCGGCGGTTTCAGTGTAGAAAAGTGCCGGGCAGACATTTCGCGTCAAATTGGCGGGGCCAAGTTTTGCGTACGGGCCGCCGGGATTGAGCAGGCAGCGGCGTGATTGAACAGGCAATGCTATTCGCGCTTGGGTTTTGCGTTGCGAGCGTTTTTGCGCTCGCGGCCGCCCCGGCGTTTTGGCGGCGCGCCATAAGGCTATCCACACGGCGCGTCGAACAACAGCTTCCGGTTTCTGCCGAGGAAATCGCCGCCGGGCGCGATCTGTTGCGGGCCGAATTCGCGGTCGAACGCAGGCGACTCGAGCAAAAGGCCGAAGCCCTCAACCTCGTTCATGCGGCGGATATGGCCGAACTGGGGCGCCGCGCGGCGATCATTGCTGGCCAAGACGCCGGTTTACGCACCCTTTCCCAGCAAGATAGCGAACGTGTTGCCGAGTTCGCCGCGCTTCAACGCGCCTTGGCGGAGACTTCGGCCGAACTCGCCGCCACGTCAAAGGAATGTTACGACACAAGCGGATTGATTGCGCGCAAGGATGCCCAAATCAACATGCTTGCGGCCAGTTTCTCGGAGGAGCAGACGCTTGCCGCCGGGCAGCGGGAAGCTTTGGCGGCGCTTGAGGCCCAGATCACGCGGCAGGGCGAAGCGCTTGCGGCGCACGCCGCCACGATCGAGCGTCTGGAAGGAGAACTTTCGACTCTGCGGCTGCAGCGTCAAGCCGATCACCTCACCCTCAAAACCGCGGCGGCGAAAGTCGCGGATCGCGAAGAGGCGCTCGAAGCCGCTGGCAAACGGGAAAAAGAATTGATTCGTCATCGCAAGCTGCAAGCCGAAACGGCGCGCGCCGTCGAGAGTGGCTATCTCGAAAAAATCGAGCGGCTGCGGAACGCCCATGCGGACTCGCAAAATGCGCTCGATGCGGCCCGCAAGACGTGCGCCGGGCTGACCCAAGAGCTGGCTGCGCTGCGGGCCACGCTTTCTCCGCAAGACGCCGACGCGGCCCTTATGCTGCGCGAGGAAAATGAAATTTTGCGCCAGAAAATCCATGAAATCGGCGCCGCGATCATTCGCGCAGCAAGCGTCGAGGCAGCGCCCGAAGAAGGACCGTCGAAAAGCGGCCTTCCGAAAGATTCGATCCCGAAAAAAGTCACGGCGTGATAAGGGATAGGTATGGCGCAATCGCCGGGCCGGTGCGCAAGCATTCCAGACGATCGCTATGAACCGGCGAACTTCGCGACGAGCGCGTCGGAAACTTCAAAATTGGCGTAGACGTTTTGCACGTCGTCATTGTCTTCGAGCATGCCGACGAGGCGCAGGATCTTTTCGCCGGCATCATCGTCGACCGAGATCGTATTTTGCGGCCTCCAAATTAGGCTCGCCTTGCGCGGCTCGCCGAATTTCGATTCAAGCACTTGCGCGACCTCGCGCAGATTTTCGAGCGCGGTGATGACCTCGTGGCTGTCTTCGCTCGATTGGACATCTTCGGCTCCGGCTTCGATCGCCGCCTCCAGCATTGCGTCTTCGGACGCGGCCTTCGCCGGAAACTCGACAACGCCAACATGATCGAACAGGAAGGACACCGCGCCGGTCTCGGCGAGCGCGCCGCCGGACTTGGCGAAATAAGAGCGCACTTCGCCCGCCGTCCGGTTACGATTGCCGGTCAGCGCTTCGACGATGACGGCGACGCCGCCCGGCGCATAGCCTTCATAGCGAACTTCGTCGTAAGTCTCGGCGCCGGCCGCCGAGGCCTTCTTGATGGCGCGCTCGATATTGTCCCTCGGCATGTTTTCCGCGCGGGCGGCCAGGACGGCGGCGCGCAGCCGTGCATTCATCCCCGGATCGGGCAGGCCCATTTTCGCGGCAACGGTAATTTCGCGGGCGAGCTTGGAGAACAACTTGGAGCGGATCGCATCCTGCTTGCCCTTCTTGTGCATGATGTTTTTGAATTGACTATGTCCCGACATTCCATCCCGTCTCCAATGCCGCCCGCGCCGGCAGGGTTGCCAAAGTTGAGTTTGATGAGCTTGATATATGACGGCAATTTCAGGAAATAAAGCAGCCCAAAAGGTTTGTTGCCGCGGCGTGGCGGAGAAGCTTTATTTCACATTCGCCGCGGTTTGGCCGAACAGAATTTTGCGCGACTCCTCGTCGCCGGCGATTGGCGCCGTATTGATTGCGGCCGCTTTGGCATAGGCGCGCCGCGTCGCGGGCCTTGCCTTTATCCTCTCGAACCAACGCTTCAAATTGGGGAAATCCTCAAGCCTCTGGCCCTGGTTTTCGTGCGGGATAATCCAAGGGTAGGCCGCAATGTCGGCGATCGAATAATCCCCCGCAACGTATGCCCGGTCCGCGAGGCGTTTGTTGAGGACGCCATAGAGACGGTTGGTTTCGTTCACATAGCGCTCGATGGCATAGGAAAGTTTTTCGCGGGCGTATTGCTTGAAATGATGGTTCTGGCCAGCCATTGGGCCAAGGCCGCCAACTTGCCAGAACAGCCATTCGAGCGCTTCCATCCGGCCGCGCAAATCGTGAGGCAGAAATTTGCCCGTCTTTTCGGCGAGATAGACGAGGATCGCGCCCGATTCGAAAACGGGCACCGGCGCGCCACCGTCGCCAGGATCTTTGTCAACGATTGCCGGAATGCGGTTATTGGGCGAAATTGCCAGAAATTCCGGCTTGAACTGGTCCCCCCGGCTTAGATTGACCGGATGGATCGTGTAGGGAAGTCCCGCCTCTTCCAGGAAGAGCGTGATTTTGTGACCATTGGGGGTGGTCCAATAGTAAAGGTCGATCATCGTCTGGGGCCTTTTTGTCCCGTGCCGTCCGGCCGGTGCCTGTTTGTCACCAGAATGCAACCGATGAGGAAACATGCGAGGACCAAGGAAGAGCCAAGCGTACCCAGATCGAGGCCGCCGTTCTGATGCGGTTTGGTAAGCAGGTCGCCCAACGTCGCGCCAAGCGGACGAGTCAGAATAAACGCCAGCCAAAACAAGAGCGTCCGGGAAACATCCGTGAGCAAGTAAGCGGCTAGGATGATCGCCAGCAATGCCGCGATCACAAGCGCGCCGCCTTCGTATCCGAGGCCCGAACTATCAGCCAAGAAATCGCCCAGGGCGGTTCCAAGCGTGTTCGAAAAGAGAATTGTGATCCAATAAAAAATTTCAACTTTTGGGTTTGTAATGTTGTCGACTGATACGGAACCCAATGCGAACCGCCACAGGGACAAAATGCCAACCAGGATGGTCACCAACACGAGCGAGCCTTTTACATACGCAAGACCGGCCGTGCGATCCAAATAGTCTGACATTGTTGTGCCAGTTGTCGTGGTCGAAATGATGACGGCCCAATAGAGGAAGGGGTGGTATACGTTCGAGGCAACTTGCACCCAGAGGGTCAGGATGAAAATTCCGAAAAATATGACGGTGCTAATCACGTAGCCCAAATTAAACGTCATGGACAGAAGGTCGCCGCCCGTCTCGCCCAGCGTCGTCGCGCTAATCTTCATGACCCAAAAGGCGAAGGTCACTTGGGCAACCTTGTTCATGGTGTGACTCATGGCGGCAGCCCTGTGGTTTGGAATTTGTCAACAAAAACGAGCGGCGCGCTTCGTTAGGAAAAAGCCTGTATGCCGGTGATCGCGCGTCCCAGGATAAGCGCGTGAATATCGTGGGTGCCCTCGTAAGTATTCACCGACTCAAGATTGGCGAGGTGGCGCATGACGGGGAACGCGGCCGAAATCCCGTTCGCGCCGAGCATGTCGCGCGCCAGGCGGGCAATCTCGAGCGCCTTGCCCGCATTGTTGCGCTTGACGAGAGAGATCGCTTCCGGGACGTATTTTCCTGCCTCCAATAGCCGGCCAAGGCGTAACGCTGCCTGAAGCCCAAGCGCGATCTCGGTTTGCATGTCGGCGAGTTTTTTCTGGATCAGTTGATTGGCGGCAAGTGGCCGGCCGAACTGGTTTCGTTCGAGCGTATAAGTCCGCGCCGCCGTAAAACAGGCCTCGGCCGCCCCCATCGCTCCCCAGCAAATGCCATGGCGGGCGTGATTAAGGCAGCCAAAAGGGCCTCTAAGGCCGGAGGCGTCCGGCAAAAGATTGTCTGCCGGGACCTCGACGGCGTCCATGACAATCCCGCCGGTCGGCGAAGTCCGCAGCGAAAGCTTTTGCGAAATCGCTGGCGTCGCGAGGCCTTGCATCCCGCGCTCGAGAATAAATCCGCGGATCGCGTCTTGATGCGCGCATGATTTTGCCCAAACTACAAAGATGTTGGCGACAGGACTGTTGGTGATCCAGGTTTTGGCGCCGGTGAGCCGGTAGCCATCTTTGGAACGCACCGCCTTGCTGCGCATCGCTTGCGGGTCGGACCCCGCGTCCGGCTCGGTAAGGCCAAAGCAGCCGATCCATTCTCCGGTGGCGAGTTTTGGCAAATATTTGCGGCGCTGAGTCTCGCTGCCATAGGCAAAGATCGCCTGCATCACGAGCGAAGACTGCACGCTCATCATCGAGCGATAGCCGCTATCGGCGCGCTCAACCTCGCGGGCGGCAAGCCCGCAGGCGACATGTCCGAACCCGGCGCCGCCATAGTCTTGCGGTATCGCCGGACCGAGCAGCCCAAGGCAGCCCATCCGCGTCATGATCTCGCGATCGAAACGCTCTTCGAGGTAATCCGCACACGCGCGGGGAAGCAAATAGCCTTGCGCGAAGGCGCGGGCGGAGTCACGCACAAGCTTTTCGTTTTCGCTGAGCTGGCTGTCGAAATCGAATGGATCATCCCAAGCGAAGGTGCGCCTGATTCCGTCCTCTTCCGCCATCAACTATTTTCTCCAGCGCACCGGACACATGCCGGATCGCGGACGCAAGGAATCATCCGGTCCGATTTCGAGCGCGCCAGGTCCGAACGCAATTAGCGGCTGGCGGCAGGCGCCGCGGCCGGCTGCCCATTGGGCGTGCCGAAGAAGCGGAAGAAATCCGATTTCGGGCTCATGACCATCCGGGTGTCGCCGCCTTTCAACCCGGCCTCGTAAGCTTGCATAGAACGGTAGAAGGCGAAAAAATCGGGGTCCTTGCCAAAGGCGTCCGCGAAAATGCGGTTTCTTTCCGCGTCGCCCGCGCCGCGCGTCTGGTCGGCATCGCGCCGCGCATTTCCAAGTGTCACCACGACCTCGCGGTCGGCATTGGCGGTGATGGTTTGGGCCAGTTGCGACCCTTGGGCGCGATATTGCGCCGCCTCGCGTGCTCGCTCGCTCTGCATCCGGCTGAATACTTTGTCCGAAATTTGCTTTGGCAGATCAGCGCGGCGGATTCTTACATCGATAGCGGCGATGCCGAGGCGGCCGCCTTCCTGGTTCACCTGCTCGCGGATCTTGACCATGAGATCGGCGCGGTTGTCGCGCACGATCTGGGACATATTCGCCTCGCTGAGCACCCGCCGCACCGCGGAGTTCAAAATATATCCCAGCTGACTGTTCGCCCGTTCAGGCGAGCCAACTGTCTGATAGAATTTGAGCGGATCGATGATCCGGTAGCGCAGGAAGGAATCGACATCGAGCCGGTTGTTATCGGACGCCAAGACCTCCTGTCGCGGCGCCTCGACAACAAGGATACGATTGTCGAGAAGAACCACATTCTCGATGAAGGGGTATTTGAAGTGAAGCCCCGGCGTGGTGATGAGCCCTCGCCCGGCGACGGGCTCGCCGAAACGCAAGACAATCGCCTGCTCCGTCTGGTCCACGGTGAACATCGCCGCCAGCGCGACAACCACAAAGATGATGAGCGCGGCGAGCGCGCCGAATGCAGTCGCGCCCTTCACTTGCGGCCCCCGTCGCCCGTCCGTGGCGCCAACGGCCCAAGCGGCAAATAAGGAACGACCCCCTGGCCTTGCCCGCTGCTCTGATCGAGAATGATCTTGTCCATTCCGGCGAGGACACGCTCCATGGTTTCGAGATAAAGTCTTTCGCGTGTCACCTCGGGTGCCTTTTTATATTGCTCATAGATTTGGTTGAATCGGGAAACCTGGCCGGTTGCTTCCGCGACCGTTTGGAGCTTGTAGCCTTCTGCCTCCTGTTTGATGGCCGCGGCCTTGCCCCTAGCCTCGGGAACGACTCGGTTGGCGTAGGCGTCGGCTTCGTTTTGCAACCGGTCCTTATCTTGCTGCGCCGCGGTCACGTCCTTAAATGCGGCGATAACTTGTTCGGGCGGGTCGACGGATTGCAATTGCACCTGCAACACGAGGATGCCCGCCTTATACTGGTTGAGGACCTTTTGCATCAGTTCCTGCACGTCCGCCTCGATCTTTGGGCGATCGGCGGTCAAAATTCGCTGAATTTCGCCGCGGCCGATAACCTCGCGCATGGCGCTCTCGGCGACCGCCTTCACCGTGTCAGACTGGTTTGAGATATTAAAAGCATAGTCTTCGGGGCGCACCGGGTCGATTTGCCAGATCACGACAAATTTGACGTCGGCGATGTTTTCGTCGCCGGTCAGCATCAGGCTTTCTTCGGGCAGATCGAGGGGCATCAGCCCATTCGCTGAGCGGCTGTCCTGACGAAAGGTGGAGCCGATGTTGATCATGTTACGATTGGTGACCTGGAGCCTCTCGACGCTGCCAATCGGGACCGGTAAATTGTAATTCAATCCTGGACCGGTCTTGCCCGTGTAGCGGCCGAAAATCCTATTCAGCCCGACTTCATTTGGGCCGACCGTGTAAAAACCGGACAAAAGCCAGACGATCGCGCCGGCGAGAGCCAAGGCAAGGAACCCGCGGCCTCCCATTCCTCTCGGTCCCGGCATCCATGTTTTGAGCCTTTCCTGCGCGCGCTTGAGGAATTCCTCGAATTCAGGTGGCGGCGCGCCCGGTTTTTGCCCCCAAGGCCCGGGGCCGCCGGGCTTCCAAGAGCCGCCATTTCCGCCTTCAGTGCTCCACGGCATAAGATTCTCTGTTCAAATGTGACGCCCAAGAAAGTGAGCGATAACTGCCAAGGCCCAGGACATGGCCTGTCCTCGTCCATATAGGGGAGCCTCGCGTGCACTACAATGATAAGCAGTGGCGCCGTTGAAAATCGGCAAACGCGAATGTCGCCTCGTCCTTCGCCGCCGGCCGCGGCCGGACCCGGCTTACTTCCAGCCACTCCGACCAGTCGATGGCGGGAAAACTCACCCCGCCTCTTGGCGCGATATCGACGAAGGTAAGATACATGCGCTCGGCGCGGCCGATCAAACTTTCGTAAAGATTGCCGCCGCCAGCCAAAATTACCTCTTCCGCGCCCATTGCTTGCGCCCGCGCCTGGGCGAGCTCCAGCGCCGTGTCGAGATCGTGCACCACATGGACGGCCTTGGCCGAGTCACGGGCGCGCATTGGGTCGAAGGCCCGGTCGCGGGTGACAACGATTGTCTCGCGCCCAGGCAGGGCACGTCCGATTGAATCGAAGGTTTTGCGTCCCATGAGCAGGGGCTTGCCCATGGTAATCCCGCGGAAATGTTTGAGATCGCTTGGCAAATGCCAGGGCAGGCCGCGTCCGTCGCCAATCACGCCATTTTCGGCGATCGCGGCGACGATGGCGAGAGGCACATTCATCATCGAGCCTCAAATCGGCACACTATCCATTGCTTGGCCATTCCAGGCTGGATAGCCAATTAGGAAAGTAGGGGACAGTTTGTCATGCGGCGAGAGGGTGTGGCCGGGATGATTCCTTGACACGGCCGCCCTTGTTTGTAACGCCGCAGAATCTGGCAAATTCGCCAAGAACTCATGTTTTTGGTCCTCGAAGGAATACGAATAGACCAGCGCCTGCGATCAACCCCGCCCCCGCCAATGTGCGCGGGCCGGGAATTTCCGCGAAAATCAAAAGGCCGAAAAGCGTGGCCCAAAGCAGGGACGCGTAGCCGAATGGCGCGATGATGTTGGCCGGCGCCGCGGCAAAGGCTCGGATCAGACAAAAGTGGCTGACAACGCCGGTGAGGCCCAAAAGAAACATCAGGCCAGCGCCGGAAAGGTCTGGCGCGATTGCGCCAAATGGCAGCAATCCGCCGCAGAACAAAACTCCTGCAATCGCGGTATAAAACAAGGTCGTTATCGACGAGTCGGCAGAATGCAAAAGCCTTGTCGCGATTTGATAGAGCGCGTTGCCGAGAGCGGCTAGACAAGGAAACAGCATGGTAAGCGAGAAATTCATGCCCGTCTTGCCAACGATTACCCAAACCCCCAGCAGGCCGGCAACAACGCTTACCCATACGCTTGGGCTCACTTTTTCATGGAGAACAAAGACCGAAAGCGCGGCGACGAGAACGGGCGCTACCCACACAATGGCTGTAAAATCGGCAAGCGGCATGATCTTCAGTGCGAACATCCCGAACAAAGTCGCGCTCAGGAGAAAGCTTGACCGCAATATTTGCAAGAGCGGCCGGCACGAGACCATGAGACGCGGGTCGCGCCACGCAAGGAAAGCGCTAACCAAAACCATGTGAACGAAGTAGCGCGCGAAGGCGACTTCCGTCACCGGATAGGCTTCGAGCAAAATGCGCGCGGTCGAATCCTGGCAAACGAACAGGCAAGTCGCGGCCAGCATCCAAAGGATTCCGGTCCTGATTGTCCCACCGCTCGCCGTCGGCGGCGCGCCGGAATGGGCACGCGGGCGGGGCGCTATTAGATCGCCGGGCGAGCTAGCCGCGGCCGGCAGTGTGCTGGTCATGCAATGCTCAAAACGATGATTTTCGAACCTGGCGAGCTGAAGCGGTAGCCGAATGCCGGGGCTTTTTCCAGGGCAAATCGGATCCGGAGCGTCTTGCCCCGCATGGAGCAGTTGCTCAGCTGGCCGCGAGAGCCGCCAGAGCCGCATCGAGCGCCCCGGCGGGAAGCCAAACGACGCGGGGGCCAGCGGTCCAAATCAGCAGCATCCGCAAAACTTTATCTGGCCAGAGCGGCGCCAGAACCGCGCGGTAGAGCGCCATTTGCGCAATATATTCGGCGGGTGTGGCGTCGAGCGGGCAAGGCGTGCCGGTCTTGTAATCGGCGACAAGAATTTCACTCTGGTACTCGCCAATCCGGTCCACCCGTCCGTCGACATCGATTGTCCCTCGCCCAAGCGGTATTCTGCCCGCGATGGAAACTTCAGCTTTTGAATCTGTGGCGAATAAACCGGCAAGCTCGGGCAGGGCGATCACTTTGAGCACGTCACCGGCAAGATTTTGGCGCGCGCGATCGTCGAGGCCGGCAGCACGCGCGGCGAGGAAAGCCAGCGCTGCGTCGCGGCGGTGCTCCGCGGCGATGCCCGGCAGATATTGCAACAGCTGATGCGTCAGACGGCCGCGCCGCAATGCTTCCCGCCTTGCTTGCGTCGCTTCCTGGCCATCAAGACGGCCGAACGCCGCAAGCGCAGTCGAAGGCCTGATTGGCGCTGTATTTGTCTCGACTCGGGCGCCGCGCCTTATCCAGTCTGGCAGGACCCCCGGCTCGGCGACGGCGTGCCGGTCCGGCAAAGCAGCGGCGTCCGCGTCGCTTCCTTCCGCCGCAAGGCGCAGAATTTGATCCTCGCCGTTCCAGAATGCCGGCACCGTCTGAATGCCGGCTTCGTTGGTGAGTGCGGCCTCGATCATCTTTGCCCAGCAGCCGGGATCTGGCGCGCGCGCACCATGAAACCCGGCAATATAGAGGCGCTCTTCGGCGCGGGTCAAAGCTACATAAAGAAGCCGCCTGTATTCCTCCATCGCCGCGTCGCGCGCCTTCGTCCGCGCGGCGGCAATCGCCTCGCAATCGAGGTCTTTCCTTGGCGACCAACCGATCGTCTGTTCGCCGGGCAGTTTTGTGTTGAGTGCAAAGACTCTTGGGTCGTGGCGCGGCGACGGCACGCCACACGTATCGGGGAGAAACACGATCTTTGCTTCGAGCCCCTTTGCGGCATGGACGGTCATCACCCGCACCGCGTCCTCGGCGCCCTCCATGTCGCGCTTGATCGAGTATTCCAACCCCGCGAGATCGTTGAGAAAGGCCGCGAGCGAAGGCGCCCGCTCTTCTTCGTGGGCGATGGCAAGACGCAGGAATTCGTCGAGCGCGTCGCCTGCTTCCGGCCCGAGCCTTGCTTCCAGGGCGCGGCGTCCGCCATCCGCGGCGAGAAGCGCCGCATAAAAAGCAAAAGGGCCGCCGCCCGCCCGGTCTCGCCAGCGCGCGAGCTTGCCCATGGCCTCGGCGCGCCGTGTATCGGTCGAGGCTTTGAGAGCGTCGAAGAGGCTGCCGACCCGGCCCGGCGCAAGCGCCAAAAGATCGTCATCGTCGAGCCCAATCAACGGCGATTTCAGCACGCAAGCGAGCGCGAGATCGTCTTGCGGAAGCAGGCTGGCGCGCCCGGCCGCGATGAGGTCCATGATAGCGATATGCTGCATGAGCTCAAGCCGGTCGGCGCCGGCGGCGGGGATTTGGCACTTTTTCAGCGCTCTTATGATGGCCTCGAAAAAAGCACCGCGTTTGCGAACGAGGATCAGGATATCGCCAGGGCGTACCGGCCGCCGCCGGAGGGTTTGGCTGTCGTGCACGAATTCATTGGAACCTGGTTTAATGAGATGCGCGATCTTTTGGGCAATCCGCTGGGCAACAAGATTGGCCGGTTCTTGCGCATCGAGAAGGTCGAGCGGAAGCGTCCATTCGCGGGGATCTTCAGCGGATTGCGCCGCCGCCAGCGGCCAGAGTTCAACAAGACTCGGCAATTGATGTTTTATCGCTTGGTGCCGCATCCAAATGTCATTCGCCGCGACAAGCCCGCCTTTATGATTGCCGTGCTCGAAAACCTTATCGATCGCGGAAAGAATCCCCGGCGCCGAGCGAAACGACAGGGTAAGCGGTATGTGCGCGAACGGCTGCGCGCCTGCCGTATGTTGGGCTTTGAAGTGCCGTCGCATTTCATCGAACAGCTGCGGCGCGGCGCCCTGGAAGGAAAAGATCGATTGCTTTTCGTCGCCGACCGCGAAGAAAGTGCGGGGACCTTGGCTCTGCCCGCGCCCGGCGGCGAAATCGCCGGTAAGCTCTTCGAGAATCTTCCACTGGGCTTCGCTCGTGTCCTGCGCCTCATCGACAAGAACATGGTCGATTCCGGAATCGAGCTTGTAGAGCACCCAGCGTGCATCCGAGCGTTCGAGCAGAGCCCGCGTCTTTTCGATGAGATCGTCGAAATCAAGGACTCCCTGCGCTGATTTCTCCTCCTCATAACGGCTGAAGATGGCGCTCGCGACCAGGGTCAGCGCCTGCGTGCGATCGAACGTCGCGGCACGCTTGCGCTCGGCGCGAAGCGCGTCGAGACGGAGCTGCTCGGAATCAAGTTCAGCCGCGATTTCAGGGTGCGCTCGCGCAAGATCCTTGGTGAGGAGAGAGACGCGTGGTGTGCCTGCCAATGTGAAAAAAACCGCAAGGTAAGTGGTGAGACAGGTTTCAAGAGAGCCATCGGCAGGCCGCGAGCAATAGGCTGAAAAAGCTTGCCGCAACAGGTCAGCGCTATCTTGATCGGCCGGCTTGCCGGATTCGAGAACCGCCGCAATGGTGCTCCAGCGCGCGGGCGCAATGCCATCCGCAACCATTTCCCGCTCGATGGCCGCAATATCTCGGTCGTCCGCCAGGCCCAAGGAACAGCGCAAAATCTTCATTGGCTCGTGCGGCGATGGCGCGCGCAACGCCGCATAGCGTTCCATTGCCTCCTTGATGAGGCCATCAAAACCCTCCGGACCGCATTCATCGGCGAGGCATTGCACGGCGGCGCCAAGCGCACCCTTATCCGAATTCGCCTTGGCGAGAACCTCGCGCCGGGCGCGCTGCAACAATTCCGCGTAGCGCAACTCGCCGGGCACCTCGAAGCGCGACGGGACATTGGCCTCGAACGGAAACAGATGCAGCAGCCGTTCGCAAAAGGCGTGAATCGTCTGGATTTTCAAGCCGCCGGGAGTTTCGAGCGCCCGCGCGAAAAGTTTTCGCGCGGCGATCATTTGCTGGTCGCTTGGTGCCAGCGCGCCGGTTTCAACAATCTGCCGGTCTAGATCATCTTCCGAGAGCTGCGTCCACGTGGCGAGCTTATCGAACACGCGCAACGCCATGTTCGCGGCTGCCGCCTTGGTGAAGGTAAGGCACAGGATTCTTGTGGGCGCGACGCCGGCTAGGAGAAGCCGGATGACGCGGTTCGCGAGCACATGCGTCTTGCCCGATCCGGCATTGGCCGAGACCCAAACAGAGTGATTTGGATTTGATGCTTCGTGCTGTTTGCCTCGCGTTTCTGGCGGGATATCGAAGGAAGCCATTAGTCGGCGTCTCCTTCGGTCTCGCCGCCGCGAGACCATTCCTTGACGCGGGCAAGATGGTCATAGGCATTGTAGCGCTTTGCAAATTTCGGGAAGGGTCGCGGAGGATAGGGTGTCGCCGGGTCACGGAACTGATCGAGCAGCACGATGAGACCGCGATAATGGTCTTCCGCCACGTCCATGAAACTGGCTCTTGTCTTGCCGAAATTGACCGGCATTTGCTCGCCGCCCCTGGCTCCGCCGAGCTTTAAATAAATTGCTTCAACTGTTTCAATGTTTTGTCCAAGGCCGAAGGCGCCGCGCGTGCACATCGCCGCTTCCAAGGTCAGCTGGGGCGCAAAGCCGACGTAAATTTCGCCATTTCCCGGCGGTGTCCCGGTTTTGTAATCGACGAGTGTTACGGTTCCGTCGGCATTCAGCTCGATACGGTCTGCGCGAGCCGTAAGCTGAAAGACTGAGCCATCTTTAAGTTCGATATCACACATGCCCTCGCATTCGGTTTTGATCGTTTTGATTTTACCGCGCCTGCTTGCTTCGAAAGCGAGATAGAAATCGATTGTCTTTTCGAGCCGGGGCCAGCGTAGCGCGACGAAATCCTCATCTTGTAACTGTTTGGCTAAGCTTTCGCGAAAAAGCGCGCGAAGTTTTTCGCGCGCGTGCGCTGGCAGGAGTCCGGCTGGGTAGCAGTCGACAAAGCGCTCAAGTGCCGTATGGACCGCACTGCCGAACTCGCTCGCGCCCAAGGCGCCGCCAAGGGGATCGAATTCCTTTAGGCGCAGAATCTTCTCGGCAAAAAGGGCGTAAGGATCGCGGCGCAGCGTCTCAATCTGGGTCACGCTGAGGCGTTTGGGACGCAGCTCGACCGGCGGCCTCGGCAGCGGTCTTTCGGTTGGCTGCGCAAGCGAGGCCGGTTGGTCGATTGCCCGCGCAAGGCGCAAATAATGATCTCCGCGATCCCGGCAGGCGCGCCACGCGGCATCGCCGAGCGCTGCCATGCGCTGCAGGAATCGCGACGCCACCACGGGCGCGCCATCGCGCTTGCGGGCACGGCTCAAGATCACTTTGCCATTCCCCATCGCTTGCGCGAAATCATGCGCGGTCTGGCCGAGTCTCCGTTCCGGCGAAGTAAGGCCCAGCGCAGCGCGCATAGGGCGGTTGAGAAACGCGTCGGCGTGCGCCTGGGGCGGCCAAATTGTCTCGTCGAGGCCGCCGAGCAACATGACATCGGCATTGATCAGGCGCGCCTCGAGAAGCCCGAGGATTTGCAGGCGCGGATGCGCTTGCTTGCCCCCGCGCAAGATGACCTCGCCAGCCACCGCCGCGAAAAAAAGCCCGTAGGATTCGACGTCGAAGGTCATGCTGTCCGAAGTATTTTGCGTGAGCTCGTCGAATAGCGTTTCGAGTGCTTCCCGGTCCTCGCTTTCGAGCCGATCATCCTCGGGGCTTGATATCGCTTCGACTGTGTCGTGATGCGCCGCTACCCACTGTTTCAGGGCGAGTTTGCCGCGCAAGTTCAAGAGCGGCGCGAATTGGGCGCCGATCCGGGACAGCAATTCCTCGAGGCTTGTCCATTCCTCGGCGGTAATCCGTTTCTTGGCCGGATGCGCGAAAATGTTGTCCGCTTCGTTGCGAGCCGCGGCGATCAATGCGGAAGGTTCGCCAACGAGGCGCTCGGAAAGGCATCCTGCAGCGCTCGCCGAACGCAGAAGGCCGATTTCGAGAAGCGCGCCACAGCGGGCAATTTCTACGCGCGAAAGCCCCAGCCGCAAGAGCGGATGCGCCAGGAGCGCGGCAAGGTCTGCCGCCTCCATTTTGCTCACGGCGCAGGCGATCACGAGCCGCGCTAGCACGCCAATAGGGCGCCTGCTTAAAGATTCTCCAGCGGAGTCCTCGGCATCGACGCCCCAGCGCAGCAATTCCGTGCGTACCCGTCGCGCGAGGTTGCGATCCGAAGTGACGAGCGCCGCCGTCTCGCCGGACGCTTCCAAAACGTGCCGCATGGCGATCGCAAGCGTCAGCGCTTCCTCGCGCTCGTCGGCGGCCTCGATCAAACTGACGCCTTCGAGCGCGGAATCGAGCGAGGCGGTGTCCACGCGCGCATGGTAATCGATCCATTCGCCGGTCGATTCCGCCGGACGCAAGGCCTCGGATACAAACGCATCCCGCGCGGCGAGACTTTGCGGGGTCTCGCCGAGGCTCACCACGAATTCGCGCTTGACCTGGAGAAGGCCGAGAAGGCGGGAGAGCGCAGCTTGCGGATGCGTGAACGAGGCGTCGATATTTTGCTTAGGTTCGCCCGCAATCATCGCCCATGCGCGATCGTCGAGATTAAGGTCGAGGCCTGGCAGCACCACCGCGCCGCTTGGCGCCTGCGCGATGGCCGTCAGCAGGCGCGCGGTCGCGCGATTGGTGCCGGTCGAGCCGATCGCGATGACCGGACCGCTTAGCGCACCGGCTTGCAGGCGGCGGCATTGCGCCTCGATCAGCGCAACCTGGCGCCGCGCTTTGTCCGCTAAATTGCATTCGGCGAGAATCCTTGGCCATTGCGCAATCGCGATATTGAGGAAATCGAGGGTGATCCGCCAATAAGGGTCGAACTCGGGTAGAACGAGCTGATCAAGCCTTTCCCAGGCGACACCTTCGATGATCAATTCGTCGATGAGGTTCGCGAGCTCGCCCGACAAATGCCAGGCATCGGCGGCGGTCGCCGCGACGAGAAAAGACTCATGCGTATCAAACTCATATTTGCCTTGCGGGTCTACCGAGACGATCGCATGGCTCAAAGCGCGCGCCCATGCCACGATCAAGCCGGCGAGCTGCATCCGCCGCGCGATCTCGCTCATCGCCTCGGGGATACCCGGCTCGAAGGGGGTGTCTTGTCCTCCTTCATCGAAGAGCAGGCCTGTCTCCGTTTCCTCCAGCGCGCCGAGCGGCAGTATACGCGGCAACAGCATCGAAGGACGGCCTGTCGTGTGGCAAAATTCATCGGCGAGCGCGCAGGCGGAGCGCCGTGTCGGCACATAGATCGTGGCTTCCGCTATTTCGAGCGGGCCAAGGCGCCCAGAATATCCCTCGACAACGCGGCCATCGAAGAGGGCGGTGACAAAAGTTTTCAAAAATGGCGCGCCAGGCGCGATGGTAAAAACATTCGCTGCCTGCATGAAGTTTTTGGCCTGAGCTTACGGGATGACCGGGGCCTGCAATCTATACGAACTTGCGCGGCTGCCCAAGCTTGCCACGCGTTCGTATTGGTGGCGTTCACGCTGAAACCTTATCGGCTCATCTCCGTTCATGCCAGCGGAACTTCAACCCGGCACAATGCTTATCCTGAGCCGGTACATTCGCACATGAGGAGATTTTCCATGAGGTTCGTAACAACCATATCCACACTCGCCCTCGTGCTTGCGCCCGTCGCCGGGCTCGCACAAGCTCCCGCAGAGAACGCAGGAAACACGAAGGATCAACCCAGCATAGTAGATAAGGCTATGGAGACAATTACCGGTCACTCTTCTAGCAAGGGAGATGATCATGCAAAGCGCTCCGAGAAGGACTCTGCCGCGAAGAAGGCGAGCGAAGCAAACTATCCCGATTGGTCAAAGATTAAGAAGACCGACAAATAGCGGGATGCCAGACGTCTTCACCCCGGCTCGCGCGCGCCGGGGTGAAGAGCCAGAGGGAACGCGTTACCCCAACCAGGCAGTTCATGCTCAATCAGGCAGATTGGGCTTGCGCCTGTTGCGTTGCAGCGTATAATTTGCCGCACAGCAGCAGCAGGCGAGGGAGGTTGGCATGGCGCATCCAGCCCGCACGGCATTGGTTCTCCAAGGAGGCGGCGCGCTCGGCGCCTACGAGCTCGGCGCTGCGCGGCGGCTCTACAAGGACGCGGGTTTCGCGCCCGATGTGATCGCTGGAGTCTCTATTGGCGCGATTACTGCGGTCCTTCTGGCGCGGCCGGCCACGGGTCTAAAGCCGCTCGAAGCCTTGGAGGCGTTCTGGCAAGAAATCACCGTGTCTGGACTGTTTCTCCCGCCACTGCTCCGGCCCTTCGCGTCCGTTTTCGGCAACCCCCATTTCTTCGTGCCGCGCCTCGATTACTACGCGCTGCCCGTCTGGACCAATATTTACGACACAGAGCCGCTCCGCCAGACGCTGTCCGGCTTGGTCGACCTCGAGGCTCTTGCCGATCCTAAGGCCGCGCCGGGACTCCTGGTGAGCGCGACGGATGTGGAGGCGGGAGAGATCGCGTATTTTTACAGCCAAGACAAGGGACTGTCCTTGGACCACATCGTCGCGAGCGGCAGCCTGCCGCCATCCTTCCCGATGACGGTGATCGACGGCAAATCCTATTGGGACGGAGGATTATTCGACAATACGCCGCTCGGCGCGGTGCTCGACAGGCTCGACGATGCGGCGGGTGCGGAGCGCACCATTTATGTCGTCAATCTGTTTCCGAACCAGGCGCCGCTCCCCTGCAATATGCAGGAGGTCACTACGCGAACCCAAAATCTCCAATTCGCTAACAAGACCTCGCAAGACGTGAAAATGTTGCACCGGATCGACGAGGTCGCCGATTTGATGGAGGCGCTCGAAAATTTTCCCGACGGCAATCCGCTGCATGACAACCCCGCCTATCAGGCCGTGGCGAAGCGTCACTACGTCCGGGTCCCGCGAATCATTTCGATTACCCGTCCGGAACAAGTTTCGGGCTTGGGTGCCAGCGATTTTTTGCCCGATACAATCGAACAGCGTGCAACCGAAGGTTACAAACAGACCGAGCTTGCGTTGCAAGCAGCGTGATAAGAATTGGCCGCGGCGCGGAAAATTGCGGCTTCTGTCTCCAAAAAACCGGTCTCGTCTGGCCGGTTCCCGGCGTGCGGAATATAGCGTTCGGTCCCCTGCGGGATTCAACAAAATGGCGCTTGTGCGCCAGCGCGAGAAAAAAGAGAGACTGCTTCGGACTGCCGGCATTCCGGTTGAGGTAAATCTTCGTTCCAATATTGGAAATATACCGGTGCGCCGGCATTGACTGCGGCGGCATGAGCATCGCCGTTACGGTCAATGGCGTGAACGACCAAAGTCCGCAATAGCCCGCCGCTTAAATGTGCAACATTTTCAATTGCTGCCCGGACGGCATCGCGAGGCGATTTGCCGGTTTCCATTTGCGCGACAACGAAACGCGCCGTGCCGGCGCGAGTCGACATTTCTCCGGTATGCGTACAGGCCGCGCCTCCAACGCGGCTATCGACATAAAGTCCCGCCCCTATGATGGGCGTGTCGCCCGCGCGTCCGGGGTGTTTGTAGGGCCAACCCGCTGTACTCGCGGCACAGGAAAGCCCCATGCCATCACTTGCAATCATGACGGTCGTATCCCAGTTCCGTTCGCCGGGGAAGGTCATGTGCCTGACAATATCCATCAGCGACTTTGATCCGTGTCCATCGAGCAACGGTTTTACTTCCCGCTCCCACTTATCGCGTTGAGCATCCGATAGAGTTTGTTCCGGCTGCAGTCCGGATTCTTGGGCAAAAATTTCCGCTCCATGGCCCAATAAAAACGTATGTAGTCCGCACTGCATTAAACGCCGGGCAACGGCGACCGGAAGGAAATTGGTTATACCTGCAACGGCTCCACAGTTGCGGCTATCTCCGTCCATGAAAGCGCCATCCAGTTCCATCGCCCCCAGAAGATTGGGAAATCCGCCATAGCCAACGGAATCGTCTGCGGGGTCAAGCTCAAGCACACGCACCGCCGTTTCGAGGACATCGTTCCTACTCTGGCCCGCGAATAAGTCATGCGCGGCCTGTTTGAGGCCTTGCTCTCTTCCGGAAACACGCAAGAAAAATTTTTTCATATTCTATTCCAAGCCACTTCACCGCTGCGAGGTGCATTATCGCCATGCTTCAGTTAAAGTGCGAGAGCAAAGCTTGCCAGAGAAACTAAATGAGCCCAGTTTAAAGAGCCCTAATCCTCAAATCATCTGGGGAATAAGGGGAAGGAGGAACACAATCATGAACCGCAGAAATTTCGCTCTCGCTCTCAGTCTTGGCGTCGCAGCCCTGCTCGTGCCGCGTCTCGCCCTAGCCGAGGACCACTTGGCCGAGGCCATCAGCCATACGAAGGAAGCGATCAATCACGGCCAGCAAGGCCATGCGGACGTGCTCGTAACGCATGCCGAAGCCGCGCTACAACATGCTGAGGCGGCGGAGAAGGCGAAGGACAATCCGCACACCAAACAAGGGATCACTCACCTTAATGCGGCCATTGATCACGGCAAGCAAGGCCATGCGGATGTCGCGACGGCGCACGCTCAAGAAGCTCTGACACATCTTGAAGCGGCCACGAAATAAGCAGATCGAAAGACAGTGGAAAGCGAGCCGTTACCGGTTCGCTTTCCTAAAGGGCCATTACGCAACAAGACGGCATTTGCCAGCCTCAAAATTCAAGACCCATGCACATCGTCTTCGCCTCTCATAAATGAGGGTTTTTGAGAGGCCAGAAGCAGGTTCCATGGCTCTGTTGCTTTGGCGAGTCTGAAGGGTAATTTGCCTCTCCCGTCGCATTGTTGCATTGGCGGAAAATCGGCCACCACGAGGCGAGAAATTTGAGCAAAATGAGTGGGTGATTTTACGGATTTTCGCCCAATGCGGCTTAATGCAACAGTGCCCGTAGATTCTGATCAATGGTCACGGATCGCATGCGGCGACATCATACATCGCCTTGGCCGCGCCCGCTTCAAGTCCGATCTGGCGTCTTAAGTCACTGTGGTAATGGCAATTTACGCGAAAATTGCCATCTGAAAGCTCAGGTGTGCTGCCACTGGCCACTATGAATCGCAGTAATGCAGAAACTAAGCATTTGGTCTAGGGTCGGTCCAGACTGTTGTTCATTTTCCTCTAACAGGCGCGGATCATGGAACTGCATGCAGGCGGTAATGACAAGACGAGCCACAAGCGCGGCGTTTCCCCACGGAAACTCGCCGGACTTCATGCCCTTGGCGATAATTCGCTCTAAAATCTCAACCATGTGTTTATCGTGCTGTATCGCAATCGGCCATTTTTTGGTTATCGATGCTTCAACCAAATCGTATAGCTTACGGTCGAGCTTGTATTGTATTCGGTTAATCGTTTGGACGGAACCGAAGAAGTTGCGGATTGATTCTGGGGCGGCTTCTTTGGATGCTGCAATTTTTTCCGCTTCGACCTCGATCTTGCCAAGGAGGTCACTGCAAACAGCCTCATTGATTGCCGCTTTCGACTCGAAGTAGCGATAAATATTGGCCGGCGACATCTGCAGCTCGGATGCGATATCGGAGACCGTCGTTTTCTGAAATCCGATTTGCCGGTACAGGCGCTCCGCTACTTCGACAATCGCCTCAGAAATGGGATTTTCATCGTTTGCTTTTTTAGACAGCATAGCTACTTGCCTTCCTGCTATTACATAGGCGAGGCTACCTCCTTGGCGCGGGGCAATTTCTCTCTGTGCATATGAACAACCTTGGAGTGTAATCCGGTTCCCCAAGTGAAGTTACACCTAACCAAATGCATTAGCTGTGCAATTTTGCTCATATTTTATTTTTTATTCTTTATTATAAAATATTATTCATCTCTCGCGGCTTAAGCTGTGCCATGGCAGCCTCGAGCCTGTGCCTGGCGCGCTTGGAAGGCCGAGAGCGAGTTCTCGGCCGAGACCGTCGCCGCGACGAGGACGCTGCGGCGGTTGGCCGCGGCTCGGCCATTTCTTCGTCGGCGGCAGCGGTCCCGTGCCGGGCGTCCGCATTGATGCGCAACAATATGCCGGCCACCTAGGTCACCGCGAGCGCGCCGATGCCGGCACGCAATTTATGCTCGGTGTGTCGTAGCTTAAAAGCGACAAGTATGCCTCTCGTGATTCAGTTCCGGCGGCTAAATTGGCGCAGGATAAATTGGAAGGAGTGAAGTGACTCGTAGGGCAGTGGACCGGCGGCAAAACGGCCCGTTTCTAAGCCATCGTGACTCTCAACGAGAAGTCAGCTTTGCAAGAAAACTGCAAAAGCAAAAGGGCGCGGCGCATTTGACGCCACGCCCTTAGCCTTTCACAGTGTCCCAGTTCTCAACCGAACTGGTTCATCGTGTTGTGCGCGCCGCCGGCCTTTAGGGCCGCCTCGCCGGCAAAATATTCCTTGTGATCGTCGCCGATGTCGGAGCCCGCCATGTTCTGGTGTTTTACGCAGGCGATGCCTTCGCGGATTTCCTTGCGCTGGGTGCCCAGAACATAGCCGAGCATGCCCTGCGCGCCAAAATATTCTTTCGCAAGATTATCGGTCGACAACGCCGCCGTGTGATAGGTCGGCAGCGTGATGAGGTGGTGGAAAATGCCCGCCCGCTTCGCCCCATCCGCCTGGAACGTGCGAATGCGCTCATCGGCCTCTTTGGCCAAATCCGTGCCGTCATAATTCGCGCTCATCAGTGCCGCGCGATCATAAGTCGAGACATCCTTGCCGGCGGCTTTCCAAGCATCATACACCTGCTGCCGGAAATTCAGCGTCCAGTTGAACGACGGCGAATTATTGTACACCAGCTTGGCGTTAGGAACGACCGCGCGAATGCGGTCCATCATGCTGGCGATCTGCTCAACATGCGGCTTTTCGGTTTCGATCCACAATAGATCGGCGCCGTTTTGCAGCGAAGCGATGCTGTCGAGCACGCAACGGTCCGGCCCCGTGCCGGAACGGAACTGATAGAGATTGCTGGCGAGGCGCTTCGGACGCAGCAGCTTGCCGTTGCGGTTGATGATGACATCGCCGTTGCGGGCGTCGCTAGGTGCCACTTCCTCGCAGTCGAGGAAAGCGTTGTACTGGTCGCCGAGGTCGCCAGGGGTGCGACTGAACGCGATTTGCTGGGTGAGGCCGGCGCCGAGTGAGTCGGTGCGGGTAACGATGATGCCGTCCTCGACGCCAAGCTCAAGGAACGCGTAGCGACAGGCGCGCACTTTCGCGAGAAAGACTTCATGCGGCACGGTGACCTTGCCGTCCTGGTGGCCGCATTGCTTATCGTCGGAGACCTGGTTTTCGATCTGCAGTGCGCAGGCGCCCGCCGCGATCATCTTCTTGGCAAGCAGATACGTCGCCTCCGCATTGCCGAAGCCTGCATCGATGTCGGCGATAATCGGCACGATATGGGTCTGAAAATTGTCTACCGCCGCCAGCAGAGTCTGTTCCTTCGCGCGGTCGCCGCTTTGGCGCGCGGCGTCGATCGCGCGGAATATGCCGCCGAGCTCGCGGGCATCCGCCTGGCGCAGGAAGGCGTAAATCTCTTCGATCAGCGCCGGCACGACCGTTTTTTCGTGCATCGACTGGTCCGGCAAGGGGCCGAATTCGGAGCGGAGCGCGGCGACCATCCAGCCGGACAAATACATATAACGCCGGTCGGTCGTGCCAAAATGCTTCTTGATGGAGATCATCTGCTGTTGCGCGATAAATCCATGCCAGCAGCCGAGCGACTGGGTATAATTGGCGGGATCGGCGTCATAGGCCGCCATGTCCTTGCGCATAATGCCGGCCGTGTATCTGGCGATATCAAGACCCGTCTGGAAACGGTTTTGCAGGCGCATCCGGGCCACGGACTCTGGGTTGATGCCATCCCATGTGCCGTTCTTACTCTTGATGAGTTGCATCAACTCGTCAATATGGCCTTGATATTCGTTGGACTGCAGAAGCTGGCTTTGATAATTCATCGGGCGTGCCTCGTCTGGCCTGCAAAGCTGACGGCTTTGCTCATTTCATTTCCACTCGCAGCATTCACAGAGATTGACAAAACGCGTCAATCTGGCGGAAAATCACCCCGCCGTAGCTTGCCATATCGACGAAAACCACCGGCTGCGCAAGACCGGTGTTGGCAAATTCGAGTTGCTATGTAACATTCTCACATCGTCAGTTTGTCGTTATGTAAACAGTCACTCATGAACGCTGCCGGACCGGCTCCCCGAAAAATCTTCGCCGGCCCCCGGCTCAAGAGGCTGCGTCGGGAGCGCCAGCTTACCCAGGCGGGCATGGCCGCCGAGCTCGAAGTCTCGCCAAGCTATTTAAACCTGATGGAGCGCAACCAGCGCCCGATCACCGTCCAGGTCCTGATCCGACTAACCAGCGTCTATGGCGTAGATCCCCGCGACTTCATGGAGAGCGAGGGCGAACATTCGGCCGGCGAGATGGAGCAAATTCTTGCCGATCCGCTGTTTCGCGACGCGGCGGTTCCGCGCGGAGAAGTGCGCGACGCGGCCGAGAATTCGCCTGCGCTCCTCGCCGCCATGGCGCGCCTCTACCGAGCCTATGTTGCGGCACGCGAGGCGAGCGAAGCCGCCGCTGCCGGAAGCGACCGTGACCGCGCCGGGCCCGTTCCCGGCGAAAGCCCGGTCGACCGAGTCCGCGCCATCCTACAGGACGCGCGCAACCATTTTCCGGACCTCGAAGATGCCGCCGAGACTCTTGCAGCCGAGCTGGCGCTCGCGGAAAACGGCCTCTACTTCGCCTTGTGCGAACATCTGCGTGTTCGCCATGGAATCCGCGTTCGAGCGCTGCCGGCAGAGGTCATGGGCGACCGGCTGCGCTGGTACGATCGTCACCGCCGCCAATTGATGATCTCGGAAGCCGTCGAGCCGCCGGGCCGAACTTTTCAGGCCGCCTATCAGCTTGCCTTGAGCCAATTCGGCGAACTTTTGAATGCCATCGCCGGACGGCTCGAGCCAAATGACGATGTAAGCCTCCGATTGCTGCGGATAACGCTTGCCAATTATTTCGCGGGCGCCGTGATGATGCCTTATGGGCGTTTCCTTGAGGCGGCCGAACTTGCCTCCTACGATGTCGAGATTCTGGCAGCGCGTTTCGGAGCGAGCTTCGAACAAGTCGCACATCGCCTGACGACGCTTGCCCGGCCAACCGCACGCGGCGTGCCGTTTTTCCTCATTCGCGTCGATATCGCCGGCAACGTTTCGAAACGGTTTTCGTCGAGCCGGTTTCCGTTTGCCCAATCCGGCGGCACCTGCCCGTTATGGAATATTCACGCGGCGTTCATCGAGCCCGGCCGAATTTTTACGCAAGTGATCGAACTCCCCGACGGATCGCAATGGTTTTCGCTGAGCCGCACCGTGCGGCGCTCGCTCAACCCCTGGGGTGCGATCGAGCCGCGCTTTGCCATTGGGCTCGGCTGCGAAATCAAATATGCACGCCGCCTCGTCTATGCCAAACGGCTCGATTTTGCCGCGCTCGACGCCACGCCGATTGGGATCAATTGCCGCCTCTGCGACCGTCCCGCCTGCCCGCAGCGCGCGGCACCCCCGGCATTGCGGCCGCTCTTCGTCGACGAAACGATGCGCGGCATCTCGCCGTTCACTTTTACAGATGTGTGAAGGTGATGGTGAAGGAGTGTCCCTTTATCTCCCCTCAGAGGCTTCGGTCTATCGCCCGCTGAAAGCGAACGACCTGATCGCCAGCTCGGCTTTCATCGTAATGAACGCGGCCGATAAGTTCACGGACAAGACTTAGAAAACATTCGTTGGCCCAGTTGATCGGAACCAACCACGGCTCCAGTGGTTTTGCTTATCGCGGATTGGCGCGGGCCCGGCGCAAGAGACGGCCGACCAGTTTTTGCATTGTTGACGATTAACGTGAAAGCCGCGCTCAGCAATGCATGCGGCGGACGAAATCGTCATGAAACTCAATTGGAATTCGAATCATGCTCATAAGATTCGGTTATGAATTGACGTTCACTTGCCAGGAGCCGGCATTGATGGTTTGTCTGCTCGACGCGCATCGCGATCGGGTGCATGATATCCGGCACGAGACGCCATTCGAAACCACGCCGGCGACTTCGACGGTGACTTATCTCGACACATTCGGCAATCATGTTCGCCGGTTTATCGCGCCCGCGGGCGATCTGACGATTCGCCGCGACGCGATCATCGAGGATAGCGGCCAGCCCGATCTGGTTAAGCTCGATGCGGAAGAGATCGCGGTCGAACGATTGCCAAACGACACATTGGTTTTTACCCTCGGCAGCCGTTATTGCGAAACCGACAAGCTCTGCGATATTGCATGGCAATTGTTCGGGTCCGCCCCGCGTGGGTGGCGCCGGGTTCAGGCGATTTGTGATTATGTCTGCAACCATCTGACTTTCGGCTATCAATATGCCCGCGCCACCCGCACTGCCTATGAAGCCTATCAGGAGCGGGTAGGCGTTTGCCGCGATTTCGCCCATCTCGCGGTCGCTTTCTGCCGCTGCATGAATATTCCGGCGCGTTACGCCAACGGGTTTTTGGGAGACATCGGCGTGCCGCCGGATCCGGCTCCGATGGACTATAATGCTTGGTTCGAAGTCTTCCTCGATGGTCGCTGGTTTACCTTCGACGCGCGCCATAACATGCCCCGTATCGGACGTATTACCGTCTCGCGCGGCCGGGACGCGACTGATATTCCGCTTGCGACATCGTTTGGGCCCCACGCGTTGAAGGCCTTCAGGGTCTGGACGGAAGAAGTTGAGCCAGATGTCCTCGCCAGTCTCACGCGGCGCATCGCATAATTAGTAGTAGATTTCACCGGAGACGGCCCGCAATCAACTGAAAATCCGCCCACACGTGGCGATCACGGTACAAACCGGCCGTCGCGTTATAGTTGTATTTAGGCAGCGCATGTTCATTGTGCCCGTGATCGTTCGTCTTGATAGCGTTCACGGTCATGTTTTCGCGCCTCATGTCGTCCAATCGCGCACCCAGCGGCCGCACCTATAAAGCCATGATGACCTGCGTAGTGGCCGGCGACTCCTCCAACAATCGCTCCCTTGAGACAGCCTTTGGCATTTGCAGAGTTGGGCATGGCGATCATGGAAAGGAGTAACAAGGCGGAAACACAAAGGAATTTCATTGGGAGAGCCCATTCTGATTGCAGCTGCCGGCGTTGTAACTCGTCGACGCGACATTCGTTCCTAATCGCGAATCTAGAGAAACCCGCTCGGCCATTTTGCTAGGGCGGCGGCCTCGAATGACGACTGCACTTTAGGATCAACGGTCACCATCGCGTAAAGGATCGCAACGCGCACTTGCGGCAAGGACAAGATCAACATTGTGCAGAATGCGATTGATCTTGCGACTGAGCTGAATGTTGCTCTCATCAGCTCATGGGTGTGGAGGCTGCCCTGCATCAGCGCCTCGGCGTGGCTGCGCGCAATTTCGACGGCTTTTGTTGCGGAACCGTGGCCAGACGGGCAAGCACGCTCTTTATTCCTGCCACACGCCAACGCCTCAGCCGCTTGAAGTACGCGGGCAACTCGGCAAGGCCGAGAGATTTGGCATTGCCAAATTGCGTCGACGGCGGCAATCTCTGGCGCGCCAAGGCCATATCAAGTGGCTGGCGGCTAAAAAAGGTCGTCCAAAATGGACCCATCTCGCGGCGCGAAAAAAACCGCAGCTACCCCGCCCACACCTTGTGACCAGCCCGTTATGCTGCCGGTGGGTCGCGACTTGGAGATTAAATTTAAGACTAACTCGGAAGGCCTTAAGCTCGCCCTCCGCTCGGAACTGCTGTCGACCGGCGCCCCGGATACCCGGAGGCGGACGCTGCGGTCCGTCTATTTCGACACGCCAGCAGGAGACCTCCAAAAGCATCAAATGTTTCTTCGGGTGCGCAAGGTGCGCAACACGCACATTATGGGTCTCAAGGAGGGGAGACCACTCGCGGAGGCGCCGTTTTCGCGCAGGGAAATCGAGGTTCGCGTGCCGCGCCTCGATCCTGACATTACTCGGTTCGGTGACGCGATTGCCGCCGAGCTGAATCGTGTCATCGATGGACAACCTCTTGAGCAGAAATTTGAGACTCAGATCAAGCGTCGTCTGCGCTGTCTCAATCTTGAACGGTCCCTGATCGAGGTGGCCTTCGACGAAGGATTCATTGTGGTCGGGGATCGCCGGCACCCGTTGACAGAAATCGATCTGGATCTGAAGACCGGCGAAGAAACGGCGTTTTACGATTTGGCGGTTCGCCTCGCTGATACTTTGCCTTTTCAGCTTGATGTCATGAGCACGGCCGAGCGGGGCTTTATGCTGAGGGCCGACTATCACCCATTGCCCGTCAGGACAACGGACTTGGAGTTTCCCGCCAATGCTACGCTCGATAACGCCGTCGAAATCGTCATATCCAGCGCTCTTTGCCAATTCGTGGAGAATTGGCCCGCGATGGTGGAAACGCAAGATCTGGAATCGGTCCATCAAATGCGCGTCGCTCTACGCCGCTTGCGCACGGCTTTGGCATTCTTCGACCGTGCTCTGCCCTGCGCCGAGTTCAAGGAGTTCCGAGCGGAGGCCAAGCGGATCGCGTCCGCTCTTGGACCGGCACGGAATTGGGATGCATTCCGGGAGCTGGTCGAAGACGGTCCGCGAACTCTCCTTGCGCCGGGTGAGAGCTTTGAAGCACTCTTGAGCGCAGTCGAAGAGCGGCGCGCGGCAGCTTACGCGATCACTCAAGATTTAATTCATGATCCGGCGACGACGCGGTTTGTTCTCAACTTGCAAGCTTTTTTGGCGCGCCGAGCCTGGCGGAATGCTTTGTCCGGCGCTGAATTATCGCGGCTGACCGAGCCAGCCAGTCTTTTCGCGGGCAAGACCTTGGAGCGACTTCACAAGCGCGCCATTAAACGGGGCCGAAGATTATTGCATAAGCCACCCAATGAGCGACACAAAGTCCGGATAGTCCTCAAGAACATTCGCTACACCGCCGAATTCTTCAGCTCTTTTTTCGCCGGTGCGCGACCCTACATTCGAGCGGTTGCCAAACTCCAGGATGGGCTCGGCGCTTTCAATGATGCGGCGAGCGCAACACACCATCTGCGAGATGTCGAGGCGGCTGCCGGTCCGCAGGCCGCGAAGGCCGTAGGCATCGTTCTCGGCTGGTGCGGACGAGGCGCGGCGAATGCGGACGACAATCTACGAAAAAACTGGAAGCATTTTAAGCGAACCCGCCCCTTCTGGTCCTGATCAAATTGCTCCAGCGGGTTCGGTTCACGCCTATTACGCAAATATGCGGAGAGTGAAACTTTGTCCGAGTTGGGTAGAACGCGAGCCTGTGGTGCGTGGCCACGCCATAGTGGCCACGTCATAAAAGTGCAGATTCCAACGGAACATCTTGAACGCCGCTGGACCTCCTCTCGAACTATGATAATGATATGGTGCCCAGGAGAGGACCCACACAAATGGTATAACTATCTGTGTTTATTTGTTATTTTTATCATCAGAAAAATTTGTTACCTCATCGATACCCGCAGTCGCAATCGGTGCGGCGGTTTGGTTTCGAGCGGCTGGGACCGGCAAACAGTCATGCGTCGAAAATGGATTGCATAAACTACATAGACTAGCTGCTGAGTTTCCGTCCATTCCTCGGCGGTTGCTTGGACACAAGGCATTTCATGTCAATTCGACAACGCGAAAGACCGCATCTCCTCCACACGCGCGGATTGTCCGGTCTATTTCTTGATATGGCGATGCGCTGGTGTGCAGCGGTAGCTCCAGGGTGTCCATGCATTCGGTGGCCCGCTCATCTCCGGCGTAGAATGCTACCTTCCCTTGCGAGGCATAGAGCGAGGTCGTGAACCCCGTCCGGACTTTGAGGTGGTAGGTAATCCCCGCAACAAACTTCAGCACAGCGCCATTTGAGGCGAGAAGCGTGCGTGGTTCAGGAGGTGCTGGCGGCGGCTGGGGTGTTGCAGGAAGTGGTGGCGCGAATTGCGGCGCGGGCGGCGGCACGGGCTGTGGCGAACCCGGCGCTTCTGCTACCCGGAACGTTCGCTGCCGGTTGCCCTGGCTTTGTGGTCATCTCTGGCGGCGACCGAGCGAGTTCTTGCTCCTGCCGCTGCGTGTCCCCGATGATGACGCCAATGACGTAAAGCGCGAGAACTCCGCCGGTCATCAGCCCGGCAGTTCCACCAGCCTGAGCGAATTTGAAAATCAGCCCGAGGCAAACCAAAACACTCATCGTTGCGAGCGGGTGAAGGAACAGCGCGGCGCGCACCGGGGGCAGCCAGATCGTCATGACGCCGAAGAGCAGCATTCCCGCGCTCATGACGCCGCCCTTGTCGTTCTTAAGGGCGAGGGAAAAGAAAAACCCGATGCCGGAACCGAGAACGATAATCGCGCTCACGACATTCGCATCGACAAAAACGCTGCCGACGCCAATGAGGGCGGCAAAGAGGAGGGCAAGGCCTTTCAGGCCGCCGCGGGCAATGTCGCGAACAAAGCGCGCGAAGTCATCCCAGGTGAGCTTCGCCCAGGTCGCATGTTCGCCGGTATCCCACGCCCGCGCGCGCATATTGCGCAGGGCCTCCTCGTGGGCTCGCGCCGCACGGCGTAATTCGTCAAGTTCGTCATCGATGTCGCGATAGGTCTTTTCCCAATTGCGTGCGGTTTGGGCTTCGGCGGACTCGTGGGCCTGTTCTGCCCGCGCGCCACTCTGCGCCGCCTCCCGCTGTTGCTGATAGCCACGCTTTAGGTCGTTAAGCACATATTCATAGGCATTTTGAAGCTCGACAAATTCCTCATGCGGGCCGCCCATATCGGGATGTTTCGATTTGCATGCGCGCCGATAGGCGGCCTTGATATCGTCGAAGCTCGCGCCTCTCGTAACGCCGAGGGTATCGTAGGGATCGCGCATCGCGCGCTATCTCGGAAGAGCCATGGAAACTATTGCCCCTGCACCTGGCGGATCGAAGCATCCACAGAGACGGGATATTGGATCATCGTCTTACGCGCCTCGCTTTTGCCGATCATCAAGGACATCGACAGTGGCGCGGTCGGCGAGCCCGGATTGGGCGCAGAGCAGTCCTCGACGATTATGGTTCCGGCGACGCGCGTCCCGGCAGGCACGAAGACAGGGCGCGGCGGCCCGACGGTTAGATCAATCGGGTAAGCGATCGTATTCGGCCCCGGCAGAAGCTGCAGGCCGCCACGGGCATTTTGGGCTTCGGTGCACGAGCCGATCGCTATGGAGCCCATCATGATGCCCATATAGAGATTCATCCCGGAATTATTGGTCAGCGCATAGGACACTGTCGTCCGCCAGTCGGAGAGATTGACCTTGGCGGCGATGGCCGTAGCTTCGAGTTTGAAGGATTCGGGAACGAGCTGTTCCTGCAGGCTTGAATCCGGTGTCGTGACCTGCGCGAGGGTGCTCGACGTCAGAGCAAAGAAGATGGCAATGATCCGCAACTTGTTAGCCCCCCTCAAACAAATAATGAACTGTCAGCTAGAAAAGTCCGGATAACCGGCCGGGTCAAGTGAGATAAGCCAAAGAAGCGAGCCTCGTGTGGTGCAAGGCAAGGATGGTTTCATAGAACGAGAGCGGGCCGCCCAAGCGCGGCCTTCTAATTGGCGAGGATCAGATTATCGTGGCCAATGCGATGCCCGGGCTCGTGACCAAATGTCCCGAAGGCGGCGGTGTGCGCAGGAAATCGCCGAACCCGGCTTCGGCGCGAAACGCGAACATGGTACTCCTGCCATTGCGCGCGATTCGGGCCAACTCGTCCATGATGTTTTGCATGCGCGTGACATTGGTCGTCGCGAAGAGGACGGTGAGGTTGTCAATACCGAGATAATCGTCGATTATCCCGGCCGCGACGATCTCACGATAGGCGAGAATTTTTTGCACGATCACCGCCTTGATGCTTTCGGTTCCCTTGTCGGCTTCGAGAGCATAATGGCGTCTGCCGATGGAAAACAGCGCGTCAGGTTCGACAAATGTCCGATCGCCATTAATGTGGACGGGGATTTTGAGTGGTGTTTTTTGTAACCGCGTCGCCCCTGGCGCGGCCTGCAGGATATTGATGTGATTCTTGAACGAAACGCCTGCCGCACGTGCTCCAATTTCGATATCGAGAGTAATGTCGGAGGCCATGTGATCATGCGCCAGCCGAATGATGCGGGACGGTGCCGTGCTTTTGCCCCCAATGCGGCTATTGGCGACCCAGTCCTCGGACGGAATGACGCCCTTCGCGCGGAGCAGCGCTTCGCCCTCGTCGCCGATGCGATGCATGTCCTCCACGTAGAGATGATTGGCGAAGAGAACATCTTCATTGAGACGGTGGAGCCAATGCGAGCGCTGGCCTTCCGTCCCGTGCCAGAGTTCTCCGAGCCGCGCCTTGGTGATGATCGGATTGCGCGCGCCGAAGGCGACGAGCTGCCTCGTGGTCAATTGCGCATGGCGCGAGAGGGGTTCAAAAATATCGCGGATGTCATTGTCGGTGATCTGCACGCCCTTCGGCATGGCGCGGCGGTTGAGATGCGAGCGGCGTTTCTTTTCGGCAACAGCTTCCATACATGGAAATTACGATCGGTGTGATTTTGAATAAACGTCACGCATACGCGGGGATGTTCAGCAATAATGCAGAGCGATGCGGCATGCGCATGCAATAAATTTTATCATGGCAGAACGCGTCGTGCCGCTGTCGCGGCCTGTCGCGCGCAGGCGCGGCTGGCCGGGACTAGTCCAGGCTTTTCGCAGTCTGTGGAGAATAGCGGCTTTGCGCCATAACTAGCCATTCGGCACCGCTTTCAGAAACGGACCTTCAACGGATACCTCATCCCGTCCCTTTGCGGCCGCCGGTAACAGGTTCTACATGGGCCGATTCCAGTCGGTCCGCTTTTTGGGAAAGCAATTTGGCAGCGGACGTTCGAAGCGGCGTCGTGCGGACACACGACAAGTGACCGCCGTACTTCACAATCGCTATGACTCTGACGAACGGCCAAGTTTTTGCCTGCCCGCTCGGCGCGCTTGGACCGGGGGACAGATGCCGTCGCCTATGCCGGCAGGAGGATCACCTTCGTCTTGACCGGCGTGCGTGAATAGAGGTCGAGCATGTCCTGAGTGAGGAGGCCGGTGCAGCCGCTCGTAACGCCG